>JAKBAP010000355.1 GCA_021808995.1 Planctomycetota bacterium
AAACAGAGCCTAGTACCGATTCGCCCCTGGCGAGGGGAACGATCGGCCGGCGCGGGGTACGTCTGGGCTGGAACGGGCCGCGGGTCGGATGATGACCGACCCCTGAAGTTCAGTTGTGCTGGAGCTGATTGATCTTGTTGTAGAGGGTTTTGAGGCTGATCCCGAGTTCGCGGGAGGCGGCGGGTTTGTTGCCGTTGTGTTTCTCGAGGATGGCCTGGATGTATTTCATTTCGATGTCGCGGAGCGTGGGCGCTCCGTCGGGGACCTGGAAATGCGGCGCGGAGATAGCGGGCGAGCTGATCGCGGACCGGGGTCGCAGGGAGGGTTGGGTGGGGAGATGCTCGGGCAGAATCGGGCCGTTGCCCGCGAGGATGGTGGCTCGCTCGATCATATTGGCGAGCTCGCGGACGTTGCCGGGCCAGTCGTGCTCGGCCAGCAGATCGAGGGCCTCGGTGGTGATGGTGGCCTCGGTCAGCCCCCTGCGCTGGGCGTTGCGCGCGATCATGTGCCGCGCCAGCGCGGGCACGTCGGCTCGACGCCCCCGTAGCGGCGGCAGATCGATTTCAAAGGTATTCAGGCGAAAATAGAGATCCTCGCGAAACAAGCCCGCCCCGACCATCTCGCGAAGGTCGCGATTGGTCGCGCAGAGAACCCGGACGTCGACGCGAAACGGCTCGTTTTCGCCGACGCGGCGGATCTCGCCCGATTCCAAGAAGCGGAGCAGCTTGACCTGCACGCTCTTATCGAGTTCACCAACCTCGTCCAGGAACAGCGTGCCGCCGTTGGCGACCTCGAAGAGCCCCTTGCGATGAGCGTCAGCGCCGGTGAATGCTCCCTTGCGATGGCCGAAGAGCTCGCTCTCGACCAGGTTTTCCGGGAGCGCCCCGCAATTCACGGGGATAAACGCGCGCTCTAGCCGACGGCTCTTGTCGTGAAGACTGCGCGCGACGAGCTCCTTGCCCGTGCCAGTCTCGCCCAGGATCATCACCGAGGCATCGGTCGGCGCGATGGTGTCGATGAGCCTCTTGACCTGCGTCATGACCGGCGTTTCGCCGATCAAAAGCGGAGAGCCCTCGGCGGCCTTGAGCCGGGTCTCGAGCGCTGTCGTCTTGTTCGAGAGGTCCCTGCGCTCGACGACCCGGCCCAGGATCGCCTCGAGCTCGGCCCATTTGCAGGGCTTGGTCAGATAGTCAAACGCCCCCAGCCGTAGCGCCTGCACGGCGGTATCCACGGTGGCGTGGCCGGTCAGGATGATCACCTGGGTCTCGGGGCTGGTCTGACGGATCTGGGTCAAGACCTCGATCCCGGTCATCCCGGGCATGCGAAGGTCGAGCAGGGCCGCGTCATACAGGCCCCCCTCGAGAGTCTTGAGCGCGGCCGAGCCATCCGGGCAGACGGTGACCTCGTGCCCGAGCCGCGGCAGCTCCATGCGCATGAGGTCGCGCAGGTGCGCCTCGTCGTCGGCGAACAAGATCCGCAGCCCTCCCTGTCGCGATTTCTGCATGGCTCTCGACCCTCCTTGAAGACCAACCCCATCCTCAAACCCGCTTCAAATGCACGCTGGCCCGCCCGCGGACCCGTTCAGACGACCGCCGTCTCGGGACGACTCGCCACGATCGGTTCCGGCTCGTCCTCGCTCGGCTCGTCGATCTCGGCCGGGTGGATCGGCAGCCGCACCGTGAAGACCGAGCCCCGATCCAGGCCAGGCGATGACGCGAGGATCTCCCCCTGGTGCTGGCTCACGATCCGGTGCGTGATCGAGAGGCCAAGCCCCGTCCCCTTCCCGTCCTTGCGCCTCGTGAAAAACGGCTCGAAAATGTTCTCGAGAATCTCTGGGCTCATCCCTCGCCCGTTATCCGAGAAAATCATCTCGGCCATCCCCTCGTGATAGCGCGACTCGATCCTGAGCACCCCGCGCTCGTCCATGGCCTCGAGCGCGTTCACGATCAAATTGAGCGTCACTTGCTTGATTTCTTGCGCGTCCACATGCGCCATCACCGACTCGCGGGGCAGAAAGACGATCGTCTTGCCGCAATACTTGCCAATGTGGCGAATCATCTCGACGACGCCCTGGATCAGACTGGCCAGATCCGTGCGTTCGCGCTTGATGTCGTTGCAGCGCGAGAAGTCGAGGAGCTTCTCGGTGATGCTTTTGCAGCGGAAGGCTTCTTCCTGGATCATCTTGAGGTAATTGGCCACGACCCGCGCGTCGGGGTCGTCGGGGCGGTCGAGGTAGCGTTCCAGGCGGTTGTCGAGGGCCTCGGCGCAAAAGGCGATCGAGGCCAGGGGATTGTTGATCTCATGGGCGACGCCGGCGGCCAGGAACCCCACCCCGGCGAGCCGCTCCGACCGCACCAACTGGCTGCTCCGTTCCTTGACCTGGCGCTCGAGATCGGCGTAGGTCACGCTGATCTTGGCCGTCATCTCGTTGAATGCCTCGGCCAGATCCTGCATCTCGTCGTTGGAATGGAGCGCGATCTTATAGCCAAACGACCCCCGCGCCACGTATCGCACCCCACGCTGCAACAATCGCAACGGCGCCAGCACCCAGCGGCGAAACAGCGCAGTCAACAAATAGAGCATCCCGAGCACCATCACCGACGAGATCCAGACCGTCACCCGGCTCGCCTGGTACTGCGCCTGCGACTGCCTGAGCACCAACCAAAAATCCGCGAATAACTTACGAGGCAATTGCATGACCGTGTCGTGGAGCCGCTCGATCCGCGACTTGAGCCCGCTCGCCGGCTTGGCCTTGGGCAAAAGCTCCGGATACCGCGTGATATAAAACGACGTGCCCGGCAACAACGGCTCGACCCGACCACGCTCGGGCTCGATCTCGCTCAGGATCGCGGCCAGATCGTCGTCCATCAAGAACGCCCGGCCCAGCTCCTCAAGACCCTGGTCAACGCGACTGCCTTGCTTGGTGTTCTGTTTAAGCCGGTGAAAATAGACCAGAAGCGCCTCCCGGGCGCTCTCAACACGAACCGCGAGCTGACGCTGATCCTCCGCGGTCGCGTCCTCGCGCGGCGCATGCACCCGAAACACCGACTCCATGAGCTCGGCCGAGGCCCCCAGCTCACGCAACTGGTCAACCAGCGTGAGATAGCTCATGTGAAACGAATGAAGGCCGAAAATCGAGGCCCCCATCAAAATGAGCATCATCACCACGACCACGCCCAGGCCGACCGCAAGCTTGAATCGTATCGGCCATCGACGCATGACGACCTCCATGTCGCTGCCTCACGAAAACGCCCGACCATCATGGCCCGAGCCCACGTTTCCGAGAGCCTTATAACAAAAGTCGCGCTGGCGCTCAAATGACGTTCGTCACGATTCGCGAGCGGGTGCGCCAACGGATTCTGGAATTCGTTCCGCCCGGAAGGTTTTTGGCGTGTCGCCGAGTCGAAGGATCGAGGGGCATTCCCTTGACGGACTCGGACCGCTCGCGTGATCACGGACTCACGTCCGTGGTCACGTTAAGCGCCGACGTGAAGCACCTGGGGCGTCCACTTCCAACGTTCGCTGGCCGATACGCTCAATGAGCCGTGTTTGGCGAAGTCGTGGTCTTGGCTTTGCCGCATCAGGTTCAATGACGACTTTCAAGGAACCAGCGGAATCCGTCGGCGCACCCCGCGAGCGCGAGCCCCGTGATCGATTTCCCGAGGATCCCGCGACAAGGGTCAAAAGCCCCCAGACCAAAGGCTGCTCATGATCGAGAGCACGACCGCCAGCAACAAAACAAGCCCCAGGCCCACGCGAAAACGAAAGACACTCGTCTGGAAGCTCTGTTCGGCGGCGGGGTTGCGCTCCAGCCAGCCCAGGAAATCCAGACGCGAGGCAATACTGCCGTGCCGCCAGGAGCGGCCCGCCGGGTCGAGACCATTGTGGATCGCCACGCCGGCCAAGGCATCGGCGAAGCGCCGAACCCCCACAGGGCAGAGCTTGAGCGAATGGGCCGACTGGCTCGATTCGGAAGCGGCCAGGTCAGGCTCGATATGAGGCGGGCACACCGCCGTCTGACACGAGACGAACTTGGCACCGAAAACATCCGCCTGACGCTCAAAACGACGCGATAAACGCCCGAACACCACCCAGAAATAGACTCCCAGGAGAATCAGGAGCGCCAGCCCTTGCCCCGTCTCGCTCACCAGGCCAGAGGGGGCGCTCAGGGCCCTCCCCAGCCAATCAAACATCGGAGCCGTCGATTCCACCCCCGTCGCCATGAGTGAAAGCACGCCAAGGCTACCGACAAAGAAAAAGCCAAAATAGAGCAGATGGCGATGGACGACATGCCCGACCTCATGGCCGAACACGGCGGCGGCCTCGTAAGGGGTCATCGTCTCGATGAGCGCATCGGTGAGCAACACATACCGAAAGCCCGGCAAGATACCCGTCACGCACGCGTTGACCATCATGTTCCCGGTATCCCAGACCAGGATGTCGGTGAACTTGAACCCGACCCGATCGGCGGCCGATTCGAGCCTCTCCCGGAGCGGGCCGGGCGGAAGCGAATGGGTGGGCCACGCGATTCGCACGAAAACCGGCGAGATCAAGAGCACCAGAGCCCCCAGGACGGAGACTTCCAGCGGCTCGGCAACCTGATAACGAGCCCACCGAGGCCAGACCTTGTCGATCAGATCGTGCCGGGCCAGATAGAGCACGATCACTGGCATGACCAGGCCGATCGATTGCCGCGTCCGCAGCACCAGATGGCGACCAAGCCCCCCGGCCAGATCTCCCGCCCCGACGCGAAGTGCCCGCTCACCCGCGAACAGCCCCGACCAGACCAGCACCTGTATCGCCAGGAATGGAAAAAAGATCGCCAGATCGTCGAGCAGGATCCAGCCCCTAAGCCCCCAGTTCGAGAGCACGAGCCTTGACCAGCCCAGGGAATGAATGATCCAGGCGTAAACGACCAGTGACAGAACCGTGATCAGGCGCGACCCCAATGTGAATCGCCGCCGGACCGGATTGCTCACATGCCCCGCCCGCGAGACCCGGTGGGCCGCCCAAAAGCCAAGCCCAAACGCCAGGGCGGCCGTGAGCGCGACCCCACCTAGCATGAATCCGAGCACCGTCGCCACATCACCCGCCGGCACGCGACCCCGGGGTCCATCCACGCCAAAGGCCAAAAGCAGGGCGATTAACAGCGAAACTGGCATTGTCACTAGATCCGTTGGCTCGAATCCCACGCTTGGTCGTACGCTGGTCGCGATCCCGCTTCCTGGCCCTGAGTTCGGCGCTCACCGACTGGTTTTACCTGGGCCAGGCTGGCGAGTGACCCACGTGGGTGCTCACGTTGCCGCCGCCCCCATCACGACCATCCTGACCGCGAATGGGGTCACGGCGGTTTCGCCCTTGATCTTCAGATGCCAGGGGAAAACCAGACTCCAGGTGTTTTTCTCGGTGTCTTGAACCATCGACGGGGTTGATCGATCGGCCGTGGCCGGTGCCTCCAGGAGCAGAAAGACCGCCGGGTGACTGGTCCCAGCCGACTCAGCGCTTTTCTCCTCGAG
>JAKBAP010000356.1 GCA_021808995.1 Planctomycetota bacterium
TGCGCGATGGCCGTGAATGTCGTGCTCGACGTCCGCGATGAGAAAGGTCGGCCCACGATGGCCTCGTTCATCATCCGCGACCCCGCCGGGCGGGTTTACCCCTCGCGCGGGCGTAGGCTCGCCCCCGACCTGTTTTTTCACCCCCAGATCTATCGCGAGTCGGGCGAAACCGTCGCGCTGTCGCCAGGAACCTATCAGGTTGAATTCACCCGTGGACCCGAATACCTGATCCAGAGGCGCGTGATCACCGTCCCCCCCACGCGAACCCATCGCGAGGGCTTTCGCCTGGAGCGCTGGATTCATCCGGCCGAGATGAACTGGTACTCCGGCGACCACCACGTCCATGCCGCCGGATGCGCCCACTATGAAAGCCCCACCGAGGGAGTGACCCCCGCCGATATGTGGCGGCATATCGTGGGCGAGGATCTCGACGTCGGATGCGTTCTCTCATGGGGCCCGTGCTGGTACGCTCAGAAGAAATTCTTCGAGGGCAAACTCAACCCCCTCTCGACCTCGGAATACCTCATGCGTTACGACGTCGAGGTCTCGGGCTTTCCCTCCTCGCACGCGGGGCATCTCTGCCTGCTCCGGCTCAAGGAAGACGACTACCCCGGCACGACCCGCATCGAGCAATGGCCAAGCTGGGACCTCCCCGTGCTCAAATGGGGCAAATCGCAAGGGGGCGTGGTCGGCTTTTCCCACTCGGGATGGGGGCTCAAGGTCGACGGGGACGCTCTTCCCTCGTACACGATTCCTCCCTTCGACGGCATCGGGGCCAATGAATACATCGTCGACGTCGCGCACGACGCGGTGGACTTTATCTCGACCGTCGACACCCCGGCCCCGTGGGAGCTCAACATCTGGTATCATACGCTCAACTGTGGATATCGTACCCGGATCAGTGGTGAGACTGATTTTCCCTGTATCTATGGCGAGCGAGTGGGGCTCGGCCGGGTGTACGTCAAGCTCGACGAGGGGACTCTCGATTTCGATAAATGGTGCGAGGGGATCAAGCGGGGCCAATCGTACGTGAGCGACGGGCGCTGTCACCTGCTCGATTTCCAGGTCAACGACCAGCGGCTCGGCGTCGGCGAGAGCGAGCTGGTGCTCGATCAGCCCGGCGTGGTCAAGGTGACAGCCCAGGCGGCGGCCAGGCTCGACCCCGAGCAAACCGCGGAGGGACGTTCAATCCGGAAACGGCCACTCGACGAGCGGCCCTATTGGGACATCGAGCGAGCCCGGATCGGCGACACCCGCAAGGTCAAGCTCGAGCTGGTGGTCAACGGAATCGCCGTTGACTCGACCGAGATCACCGCCGATGGCGGGATTGAAGGGGTTTCGTTCGACCTGCCGATCAAGAAATCGTGCTGGGTGGCCCTTCGGGTTTATCCGTCCGCGCATACCAACCCGATCTTCGTCAAGGTTGGCGGCAAGCCGATCCGGGCGTCCCGGAAATCGGCCCAGTGGTGCCTGGACTCGGTCGACCAGTGCTGGAAAAAGAAGGAACCGGCGATCCGGGCGGAGGAACGGGACGACGCTCGCAAGGCATACGACGTGGCACGGTCGGCCTACAAGCGGATCCTCTCGGAGTCCGAATAACGGGACGTGTTTCATAAGAGAGCCCGAATGGGTCTGGAGCTGAGATGAGCGATCATGATCGGGAGCTCGAGCGGGCGTTTGATTCCCAGGCGGCCCAGTTCGAGCGGGCACCCGTTCAGAGCGACCCGGTTTCGCTGGCTCGGTTGGCGCGAATGGCCGACTTTCCAGCGGGGGGGCTCGTGCTCGACGCCGGCTGTGGGCCGGGGCTGGTGGCGCTCGCGCTCCTGGAAACCGGGCTCCGAGTCGTCGGCGTCGACCTCTCTCGGGAGATGGTCGAGCGCGCCCAAAAGCGGTGCCACGCATCTGGAGAGCAGGCGAAGTTCTTGCAAATCTCGCTTCACGATCCCGGGCTCGATGCTTACGGACCGTTTGACGCCGCCATCTCGAGGTACGTGCTGCATCATGTGATCGACCAGCGGGCGTTTCTGGCTCGCCAGGTCTCGCTCGCGCGTCCGGGCGGGGTGGTCGTCGTCTCCGACCATCTCGCCGATCCGGATCCCGGTCGGGCGGCCCTCCATCACGCGATCGAGGTCGGGCGCGATCGCACCCACGCGCGAAACCTCACCGCCGGCGGGATCATCGACCTGATGGCCTCGGTGGGCCTGGTCGACCTGACGATGACCGAGGAGTCGTTTCACCTCGATTTCGACGAATGGTTCGACCGTGGCTCGCCCTCGGAATCCAAGGCGACCGTCCGTGAGTGGCTGCTGACCGCGCCCACGATTCGTGGCTTTGTCCCGACCCTGCTCGATTCAGGCGCGATCAGGATCGACTGCGCGCGGGTGATCGCGCGGGGCGTGAAGCCATGAGCCCGCGTGGGCCGGCCAATCCTGGCCGGCCCCCCACGCGCGCGACCGCGGTTTCGCGGGCGGCGAGGAAAAGATCCTCATACGACCGGATCATGTCCTCGTGCGAGGGAAGGCTCGCCAAAACGTCGGGCGTGGCCGCCGCCAGCGAATCCAGCCGCGCGCGATCCCCTTCGAGCGCGGTCAGCCACCGAGCGAGTTGGTCGTCGCGGCCAGGCTCGTAAAAAAGCGCATTCACATCCTGACGCACCTGTTCGACGATGCCAAAGACGGGCGTGGTCACGATCGGCAGGCCGCATCGCATCGCCTCGATAATAACCCGTGGATAACTCTCGATCCGCGATGCGCAGGCAAGGAGATCCGACGCCCGCCAGTAAACCGCCGTATCGCCGGTCTCCGGGAAGACGCGGAATCGGTCGCGGCGATCGCGTGGCAGGCTCTCAACCATCCGGCAAAGCGCCCTCCCATAAGGAACCCCGTCACGGAGGCCCACGACCTGGCAAACGATCCGACTCGCGACCGCGGGATCGAGGCGTCCGAAGGCCCGGACCAGGTCTTGCTGGCCCTTTCGCTCGCAGACCGTCCCGATGGCGAGGACGGCGAGATCGCCGTCCGCGATCCCGAGCTCGGCCCGGGCCCTGGCGCGATCGATCATCGCGAGCCGGCCAGCCAATCCCGAGGGATCGCCCTGGGTATGGATGAGGGCGAAATTGGCCGCGGTCTCCCACGAACGAAAGAGGGCGCGGCTGGTTCTCGAGGTGAAGACCACTCGATACGGGGTCGCCAGGATCTCGCCGAGTTTCACGGACGAAAGCCCCGGTGTCGACGCGACGTGGGCGGCGGGGGGGTCGCTTTCGTGGATGCTCCAGACCGAGGGGGTTCCCAGGGTGCCCGCGGCCTCGACCACGCGATCGAGTCCCAGTGTGTTCACATGCACAAGCTCGATGAGATTCTCGTCGATCAGCCGAGTCAGGACCTCCACGGGCCGGGGGCCGCGGCTCGGGCCATCGGGAACCAGGGCGGCGTCCAGGATCACGGGAATCCCAGCACTCTCATAGTGAGCGCGAAGGGGGCCGTCCCGTGGCGAAACGATGACGGGCTCGACTCCGCGCCGACTCTTGAGCCCGCGATGGAGCTCGAGCAGCATCAGGGGCGCGCCCTCCCAGTTGAGGTTTTGAGTGACCGCGAGCACGCGGACGGCCGGT
Source organism: Planctomycetota bacterium (assembly GCA_021808995.1). Taxonomy (GTDB): domain Bacteria; phylum Planctomycetota; class Planctomycetia; order Isosphaerales; family Isosphaeraceae; genus JAKBAP01. Next base: position 3,611 of record JAKBAP010000356.1, read on the forward strand.
GATCGCGGCGAGGCCGGGATGACCGTGGGCGCGGGCTCGAGCCCCCCTGCCCGGCTGAGTCGCGGGTTTCGCGCGTGGTCGCGACGGTCATGATGGCGGCGCCGATACTCGGCCAGCTCACGAGCTGGATGGGAAACCATGGGTACTCGATCGCGAATGATCGTGGCCTCGGCACAGAGGACCGATCTTAGGCCCGCCGCGGTGAGCCGGTGGCCGAGGTCGGCGTCGAACAGGCTGCTGGGGAATGCCGCCGCGTCAAAGCCGCCGAGCGCCAGGAAGGTCTCGCGTCGGGTGAGGAGTCCATCAATCGCCAGCGCGGATCGGTTGCCCGTGACGCGCGCTTGAAACATCGGGCCGGGCTCGTGTTCGCGGAGTCCCTGATAGGCGAGCGCGACCGGGTCGCCATCGAGATCGAGGCCCAGACCCGCGTGGATCACGCGACCTGTCCGATCGAGGACCCGCGGGCCGAGAGCGCCGATCCCTGGCAGTCGCCCCCAGCCCACCATTCGAGAGAGCCAGCAAGGACCTTGAGGCTCGAGCTCGACATCAAGGAACACGAGCATGGTTTCACCAACGGCCTCCGCCGCCGAGTTCAGCGCCCTCGCCAGATCGACGCGCTGATTGGCATGCGTGGTCAAGATCCGAGCCCGGTCGGCGGGGGGCGTGTCGCCATTGGCAATCAAGTAGACATTTCTATCGTGATAGGATGTCCTGGAAAGATGCTCCATCAGCCGATCGAGACGATTCCAGCCATCGGTCGCGTGAACGAGGATGGCCACGCTAGGACCATGGTCGGCCATGGTCGGGACGTGGATCCCCCAGCCCGACTGGATGGCCCATTCGGGGCGATCGATGTCGCAGTCGATTCCGCGCGCGTGGAACGCCTGCTGGATGGCGCGTTTTCCGGCGTCGAAACCTTGGGGCTTCGCGAGTCCGCTGGCGGCCGTCGAGCCGGCGTGGACCCGCCAGTGGTAAAGGATCTGGGGGATGTGGCCGACTCGCTTCGCGACCTGGCTGGCTCGCAACCAGAAGTCATGATCCTGAGCGCCATCGAACCCTTCGCGAATGCCGCCGATGGAGCGAAAGAGCTCGGCCCTGACCGTGGTGAGGTGCCCAGGATAGCAATACGACAGCAAGAGCTCGGGGGACCAATCGGGCTTCCAGGAGGGTGAGAACCGACGACCGTCGGTGTCGAGCTTGTCCTCGTCGCTGTAGGTCAGCTCGGTCTCGGGATGGTGGTCCAGATGAATCGCGACGTGAAGGAGGGCGTCGGGCGAGAGCAGGTCGTCGTGATCCAGGAACGCGAAAACGTCGCCGGTGGCGTGGGCGGCGGCGGAGTTGGTCGCGCGGGCGATCCCGCCGCGGCCGGCGAGGGTGATCAGGGTGATCCGGGGCTCGCGACTGGTCCACTTCGCGAGCACGCGCCCGACCTCGGGGTCGCTGCTCCGGTCGTCGGCGACGATCAGCTCCCAGTGATCGTATGACTGCTCGGCCACGCTCTGGATCGCGGCGTCGAGGGTGCCCGGAGGGGGGTTGTACACGGGCATGAGGATCGAGAACGAGGGGCGGTTCACGAGCCCGCGCGTGGCCATCTCAAGGATCCGTCGTCGGCGCGGGTTTTCGGCTTCAAGCGCCACCTGGATATCATGGGGCTCGAGCGGGTTCGTGAAATGGCGCTTGGCCAGCGGAAGCGCGGCCAGGGCTCGGCGGGCTCGCGTCCTGGCCCACGTGATGAGCTTGAGACCCGTCCTCGCCAGTCCCTCTCGCCTGGCGTATGAGCGCAGACGCCACCACGCGACCCGCGTTCGGTCGATGAGGTCCGCCAGGGATCGGCGGGGCGACCTCACGACGCCTTCCGAAATCGGGCCATCATGGGCTTTTCCAGGAAATGCCATGAGAAGAT
>JAKBAP010000357.1 GCA_021808995.1 Planctomycetota bacterium
CAGCATGCGGGTGAAATCGAGCATCTTCTCGAGCTGCTCGCGGGTGTATTTTTCCCCCTCGCCACCACGCTTGGCCTCGGTCACGCAGTGCTCTAAAAGCGCGATCGTCGGGTCCATCTCGCGCCGTTTGCGCTCGGCCATGATGACCTGAAAGGTGTCGAGGACATCCTTGAGCGCCTCGAACCGATCGCGGCGATCGCCGATCAGATGTACCCGCCGAACCACGCCCCAGGTGATCAGCTCGCGAAGGCTGGTCGAAACGTTGGATCGACTGACATCCAAGAGCTGGCTGATCTCTTCCGCGTCGAGCGGTTCGGGGGCGATGAAAAGAAGGGCGTGGACTTGAGCCATGGTCCGGTTGATGCCCCAGGCCTGACCCATCTCTCCCCAATGGAGGACGAACTTACGAGCCGCCGCTGTCAAAATCACGGTATGTGCCGCCTGTCTGGAATTCCTGTCACGACTGAAAGGATACTCCTGGACGGCACGATTGGCAAGACGCTAGAAGGAAGTCGGTTGCTCGATTTTTCGGGGGACCTCGGCGGTCTCGAATTCGAGGGCGGCCGAATTGATGCAATAGCGCAGGCCGGTGGGGGGTGGGCCGTCCTCGAAAACGTGTCCCAGGTGGGATTTGCAGGCTTTGCACATGACCTCGGTGCGGTGGCTGAAGAGGCTGAAATCGACCGCGGTCTCGATCCGGTCCGCCTCGGTCGGGGCCGTGAAGCTAGGCCAGCCAGTGCCCGAGTCGAACTTGCTCCCGGAGTCAAACAGAACCACCCCGCAGCAGACGCATTTGTAATTGCCGGTTTCCTTATGGTTCCAGTATTTTCCAGTGAAGGCTTGCTCGGTCCCCTTTTCCCGCGTGACGTGGTATTGCTCGGGCGTGAGCTTGGCCTTCCAGGGGTCGCTGGAATCGGCAACCTTCGGGGTCTCTTGCTGGGACGCGGCCACGGCTGGGCTCCTTTCACTCGAAACCGCGCTCGAGAGTTTCGAGCGGGAAATCACCAGGACCGACCCGACCGCCAGAATCGCGACCACGCCGGCCCCAAGAACCATCGTTCGAAGATTCCACATGTTTGGCAACCCCCACAAGCGCGGCCATGAGCCGCCCCGCTCCCAATATCGCCACGATTCCACCACGGACGACCAGCCAATAACGCCCGCTCGCATTCACGAACGCGCGAGCCCACCATCCCAAGCATAGATGTCTGATTCAACTTACAAGTACACGCTTCTGAATCTCGAGGGTAACAGTTACCACCCCCCGATTTCAATGATAATTCCCGCGGGTGGCCGCCAGGGGTCCTGGCCTCACGAACCCTGGTTTTCTTCCAGCGACGCCCCCTGGGGACCATAAAGATCCCCCCGCCACGCGACCCGTCCGGTAAACGTCGACGCCAACGCCCGGGCCAGGATCACGACCACGATCAAATTGCCCAGCGGGAACCACGCCGCCGGGCCTTTTCGCGGAGAGGATATCGCGTGGACCTGGCGAAACACAAAATACATTAATATATGATGGATCGTCGCGAGCAAGAGCAGGATTCGCGCGAAATCATTCGAGGGGTTCCAGGCCAATAGCGCGAGCGAGGCGGCCAGGGCGACATGCCCCGATTGGCAAAAGATGATCGGATCGAGCAGCTTGAGAAAGAGCCGCCAGCCGTCGCGGTCGAGGGCGTCGTAGAGAATCCGGCTCCAGCCTCGGACGAGCTGACCGAGCGTGGAATACATGCGGCAATCGACCAGCCCCCGGCAGAACGCCAGCCGGATCGGCCGATCGAGCCTTTTGACGCGGGTCGCCAGCGCGATATCCTCCACGAACCGGTCCCGGACCGCCTGGTGTCCCCCCGCGGACTCGTAAGCCGACCGCTCGATCAGGATGAATTGCCCATTCGCGAACGCACAGGCCGACCGGGGATCGTGGATCCGACCGGTCGGAAACGATTGCATGAGAGTCACCCCGGCGATCGGCTGCACGATCCGCTCCCAGAACGTTTCCAATCGTTGTTCCGGCAAGAGGCTCACTAGCGACGCCTCGTGGACCCGAGCGAGTTCCATCATCACCGAGAGGCTCCGCGGGTGATGCCGCGTGTCGGCGTCGATGAACCAGAGCCACGAGCCACCAGCCAGCGGCGCGGCTCGATGGAGCGCGTGGGTCTTACCCGTCCATCCGGGAGGCAGCTCCGTGATCGACAACACCCGCGCCCTGGGATCACGCTCGGCCACCCCCCGCGCGATCGCCGCTGTCCGGTCGACCCCCCGGTCGTCGGCCACGATGACCTCAAGACGGGGATACGACTGACCAAGCAGCGACTCAAGGCACGCGAGGATATTTTCCTCTTCATCCTTGGCCGGCAGGATCGCGGTCACGAGGGGTGGGTCGGCCCCCGCGTACTCTGGAGAGCTCGGGCTCACCCAGTCGATGCGCGCGGCGATGAATCGCAACACGATCAGGCGAATGGGCCAGATGGCGACGATCACCCCGTAGATCCAGATGAGCGCTTTCTCGGTCGTGGTCATGGGATCCTTGGGTGGAATCGCCCGGTTCGCGTGGGTCAGGAGGGCTCACGCCCAGGGGTGGGGTGGCCAGGGTGGGAAAAAGTGGTCCGCGATGACTGAAGCGACCGCCTGAGGCCCAGAATCAGCTCGATTTGACCGATCGGGGTCTGGGTCTCTCGGCTAATCTCCTCGGCCGATCGGCCGGATTCGGCCAGCCGCCAGACGCTCGAGTAGCGTTCCGCCAGCCCCTCGGCCACGGCCTTGCGGTCGCCCGTGGTCGATTCCAGCGACGGGATGGTGATCAAGAGCGACGGCTCCGCCCCCTTGGCCACGGCTCGTTTGCGGGATTCGTCGGAGGCAGGCGCTCGTTTCGCCTCGGTGTTCGCCCTTCCTTCCAGCTCTTCCAGCCGCCTGGACAACAGGGCGAGTCGCCCGAGGATGTGCTCCTCGAACCGCGACCTCCGCTGTCGCTGGGCCGCCCACGCCAGGGGTGAACACGCGACCCCGACCAGAAACATGGCCGCGGCCGAGACCAGCACGATCCAAGACTCTGGCGCCATCACGACAATCCTTCTTCCTGAAGAGCCCAGGGACCGGTCCATCCGTTGATTGGCCTCTCGAAGCGCGGCCTTCCAACCCCCTCGCTCGTTCCCAATCGCCTCTAGACGAGTGGTTGGTTCGCGGGCTCGGCCCCCGACCCGTGCGCGGCGTGAGCCGCGTCGTAAACCTCGCGAAGAGACACCGCGTGGAGCGCGGCCACCCGCGCGCAATCGTCATATTCCGGGCTAAACGACGGCGGCCGATCCCCCACCCAACCCAGCTTGCCCTTGACCCGGCCAAATCGCGTCTCGACCTCAATATTCTGGCGCTTGAGCTTATGCCGGCTCACGGGATATCTGCGCACGCCCAGGGTCGAGGTTTCCCGAAACAAGATCTCCTCGAGCGAGCCGATCCTGGGCTCGTCGCAAAGCACCGAGATCATGACGCCCGGCCGGTTCTTTTTCATCTGAATCGGCGTGACGAAGGCGTCAAGCGCCCCCGCGTCCATGAGCCGCGTCATCGTGAAGCCGACGATCTCGCCGGGCAGGTCGTCGATGTTGGTCTCGAGCACCCAGATCCGATCGGCGGAGGCCGGCAAGTCAACCGTCCCCACGAAAAGCCTGAGGATATTTGCCTGGCCCTCGAGCTCCCTGGTCCCCGCCCCCAGGCCGATGGTCTCGATGACCATGGGAGGGAGCGAGCGAAACCGGTCGACGACGGTGGTCAGAATGGCCGCGCCCGTGGGGGTGGTGAGCTCGAGGTCCTGTGTCGACTCCGCGAGCGGGACGCCCTTGAGCAGCTCCGCCGTCGCCGGGGCGGGCAGGGGCATCCGCCCATGGGCGGCCCGGACGAATCCGCGCCCGGTTGGGACCGGACCAGCCTCGAAGCGGTCGACCCCCAGCAGGTCGAGCCCGACGGCCGAGCCGACGATGTCGATGATCGAATCGACGGCCCCGACCTCATGAAAGTGAATCTTGGCCAGTTCGCTGCCGTGAACCCGAGCCTCGGCCTCGCCGAGCTTGAGAAAGATCCGCTTGGCCAGGTCTTTTTGCTTCGCGGAGAGGATGCTCCTGTCGATGATCTCCTCGATATGTTTCCAGTGGCGATGGGCGTGCTCATGGGGGGCGTCGACCCGGGCGTAGGTGGCGCGAAAGCCCCCGCGTTTCACGGTTTCAAACGCCAGGGAGCCCGGCAATCCCAGACTGGCGACGGCCTCCTGGATGGCGCGGCCGTCGACCCCGGCATCGACCAGCGCCGCCAGCGTCATGTCGCCGGCGATCCCGCTGAAACAATCAAAATAGCCAACTCGCACGCCCTTACCCCTTGCCACGACTCGAGGTTCAACAGTTTCGCTCCATTCTATCGGCCCCCCCCTTGCTCGCAAGGCCGGAATCGACACCGAGATCTCGCGCCGGGGCGCGAAGCGGCGGTTACCAGCACGCTGGCGCGGTTAAGATTCGTCCCCGTGGACGCCGTCCTAGTCGGCGAGGGCCGTGAAGCTGTGTGAATAATCCACGAGCCTGGCCTCGGGCTTGCCGTACAAACGCCGCTTCATGCCCATCCTGGGCTCCCGCTCCGCGTGGAGCGATCCCTTTCCGTGCTCGACAATTACCTGGTTTTGAGGAGCCAGGCCTCGTTTGAGGGATGCCGGCCCCTTGAAGACGTTCGACTTTCCGGACGCCGCCGAGCCAATCCGCACGGTGATCGGTTGCAAGGGAATCTCGGTCGCCCCATGGCTTCGGTAGTTTTCGAATCGAAGCGCGGAAATGCGAAAGCCGCTCACTCCCCCAGATAGCTCTCCTCGTCGAGCCCCTTCAAATACTGGAGCACCTCGGCCAGCGTGTCGACGGCGACGCCGGGCGCTCGGCCCTGGTTGTCGAGCTCGCGGAGGAGCACCAGATCCTCGAAATACTCGGACGCCTCGAGCTCTTGCTTGAGACGCGGGGGGAGGGGTTTGTCCCTTCCCTGGAGCAGGTCCATGTGATGCTCGATCAACCACAGGGTTCGCTCCGACACCGAGCCTCGAAGCGCGTCCACGCCGGCTCCGACGTGGTTTCGAGGCTCGATCGCCTTGCCCACGTCGTGCAACAGGGCGGCCAGCAGGAATTCCTCGTCGTAAGGCCTGACGTCGCGGGCCAGGTGGAACACCTGCAAACTATGGTAGAGCGCATCCCCCTCGGGATGGTATTTGGGGTTTTGCTTGACGGCTTCCAGGGGCTCAAGCCGCAGCTTATAGACCGCGAATCGGTCCAAGTATTGGGCCAAGGTTCCGGCTGTCGGTACGGGTTCCAGGGTCGTGTCCAGGTCGAGCTCTCCGTCTTTCTTGAGTTCCAGCATGTGCTGACGGACCTCGGAATCGGAGGGAAGGTCGCCAGGGCGTACGCGCTGACCCAGGACGGCGGCGGCCGCGAGCTTGGCGGAGTAGTAATCACTGGGCGGGGCTCGTC
>JAKBAP010000358.1 GCA_021808995.1 Planctomycetota bacterium
TTGTATGAGCTGCTCGGCCCGGATGGGGCGGGCCTGCTCGTTGACAATCAAAACCTTCCCGGGTTCGATCAGGGGGGGGTTTACGTGGTGAATAGCGGTGGATCATTGACCTTCGAGGTGACCCTTCAAGTCACCAATTCCGGAGACCTGGGCTTTACCCTGGGTCTGCCCGGCGTGCCGTTTTCGTTTCATGACGCGAGCAGCGTCCAGACTTCGCTTGGGCTCGAGCTGGATGTCAAATTCGGCGTGAGCCAGCTCGCGGGTCAGGCCCCGAGCCTGTTCGTGGCCCCGTCGACCGCGACTGTCGCCTTCAACGCGGGGATTCCCGGCATGAGCATCGGCGGAAAGATCGGGTTCCTGCAGGCGAGCATCGCTGACGATCCGAGTAATCCGACATCGTTTGGGGGTAGCTACGACATCAATTTCTCCGCGAACGAAGCCGAAGGATTGGTGGCGAGCTCGACTCTGACGGCGGCGGCGAATGTCAATCTCTTGGTAACAACGAGCTTTGGCGGCGGAGTCTTTAATCCCAAGCTGAGCTTCGACTTTAACATGGGTTGGAATTTCACGAACGCCGATACTAGCCAGACCCTCCTTGGTCAGGCACCGACGATTGCGTTTAATAATGTTGAGCTGGATCTTGGGTCTTTCTTCGGGAGTTTCCTCTCGCCCTTGATCACCGAGGTGCAAACGGTGACGAAACCGCTGGAACCGCTGGCTCAATTCTTGACAACGGAGGTGCCCCTCTTGACCGATGTGAGCGAGGCCATTGGTCAGCCTCCGATTTATCTGGCTGATTTGATTGGAGATCCGAGCCTTGCCCAGGACGTCGTCAACTTCGCGAATGCGATCGTGGCGATTAATGGTTTAGCTGCTCCGAGTGGAAGCGGAGTGATCAATCTGGGAAGCTTCACACTCGCGGATCCACGGAGCAATGGGGCTGGGACGGCTCCCACGATGGCCACGGACAACGCGGCGACGGATGCCACCCAGCAGATCGACACTGTTTCGCCAAGCGATGGCGGTTTCTTGTCGTCCCTCTCGAGCCTGGGGGACGCGAGCGGCTTTGACTTCCCGATTCTTGATAATCCCACCAACGCCTTTGACCTGCTGCTGGGAATCAACGCGACGCTGTTCACTTATACGATGCCAACCGTGAGTCTCAGTCAAAACGTCGACGAAGTCATCCCGACACCGATTCCAGGTCTGGAAGTCGCGTTCACGGGGACCCTAGGGATCTCGCTGTCGGCGACGTTTGGGTTTGGGACCGAGGGCTTTATCGACGGCAATCCGGACGATGGATTCTTTGTACAGAATGCCATCGCCAGCGTGAGCATGGCGCTCGGGGCTGGGCCCGCCACGGGGATCCCTGGCGGAGTCGCGGTGACCATCATCGGGAGCGTGACGGGCACGGTCAATTTCGAACTCGCGGGGGCGGACGGGACCACGGTTTATGGGTCGCAGCTCGAGAGCGGGAATTACACGATCGATACGTCAGGCTCGATCGTCGGGTCGGTGGATCTCGAGATCGACGTGCTGGATCCGGCGGGGGAAGTCATCTATACACTTGTGGATCAGAAGTGGGCGAATTACGTGATCTACGCATGGTGAGCCGCTCTCGGCCCGCCCTGCGCTGGTTGGTCCGCCTCGAGTGGAATTCGCCCAGAGGCTCACCGATCCGACAATGGCTGTAGTCGGCCGCCAGCGATCGAGTAGGCTGAGTCGAGCCGCGGTACCCCGCGGGGAGGCTCACCAATCCGACAATGGCTGAGATCGGCCGCCGGCGATCGAGCTCACCGATCCGACTACGGCGTCTTGAGCAATTGATTCCACGAGCTCACCTCGGGATCCTGGATTCGATCGATGAGTAATTCCAATCGCTCGATCTGGTCGATCCGCTCCACGGCCGATTTCGCCCTGGCCGACGGGTTCCCAAATCGTTTCACTCCCTGACGCAAGAGAAGCCTCCGGGCCTCGGTCACGCGACCTTCCTGGAGCCCTCGCTGGATGCCTGCCTGGAGGCCTTCCTGGATGCCTGCCTGGAGGCCTTCCTGGATGCCTGCCTGGATGCCTGCCTGGAGGCCTTCCTGGATGCCTGCCTGGAGGCCTTCCTGCCGGCCTTCCTGCCGGCCTTCCTGGAGACCCTGCTTGATGCCCTCTTCCCGGCCTTCCTTCAGGATCCACTGATAGGTCGTCGATTCTCGCATCGAAGCCACCCCTTCCAGCAAATGCACCGTCAACTCGTCGGAATACCTGAGTCCCATCAGCAAAAACGTCGCCGTCCAGAGCTTGCTCGCTCGAAGCGGCGGCTCCTGGTTGATCCGCTCCGCCATCCGCCTCACAAGTTCCGGCAATTCAGACTCGGTCACGGCCGCGAGCGGGGCCAGAGGCGTCAACGCCGGTCCCGCCTCCAGAAACGTCTCGGGCTTCTCTTGCCACAGCCTCACCACCTTATAAGCATAACGATTCGTCAGCGTCCCGTCTGGCAGCTTTCGCTCATATTCGCCCGACAGACGCGGCGAGTTCGCCTCCTTTCTCAGGAGCACCAGCACCGTCAGTACCGGCAGGTCGTGGCGATAATCCAACAGCGGATGATCCTGGTTTGATTCATGTATGTAGACAAGGTGGTCATTTGCGGCGAAAACGGAGTGTCCGAGATTTCTTCTCCCGGCGTCGGCTCCCCTCGCGATTCCGGTCATAAACCCGATCCTTTCCCGTGATTCCTCCTCGGCCAGACACCGACAGCTCACTCGCGGTCACGACTCGGAAGGAGCACAACTTCCATTGGAAGGCTGGATCGTGGCTGGCGGGTATTCGACCTGTTGAGAGGATCACGCACGCGAAACTTGCCCTTCCCGGAATCTTGCTGATGTGTTATCGAGATCCGGCACACGGGGTTTCCTGCTCGGGGATCAGGGTGGTCACGCGCCCTCTCCCTGGACGGGCGCTCCATTTTATCTTGTCCAAGCGCGCTGGGCCGTGGGCCATGCGCGGGGGACGTACGGCCTTCCGTCGACTGGGCCGTTCCCAAGGAGGGGAGCGAATCCATGGGCCGGCGATTGCGATTCATGATTGGGGTTATCCTTGTCGCGTCGGTCGCGAATCCGAGCCTACGCGCTCAGGACGAGCCCAAGGTCGAGCCCGACCTTGGGATCTCGGGGGTCTCGGCCGCGTCTGGGCTCGAGCCGGCCCAGATCGAGGCCGTGCCGAAGACCCCGCGCGCCCGCCTAGCACCTGCTCGCAAGCGCGACTGGGGCGCGAAAAACGCGGCGATGGGCGAGCCCGACGACAAGGCCCCTGCGCCTCTCTCGGACCTGGCCGTTGAGAAAACCGCCGCCAAGGAGACCGGCGATCCGCCGGCGAATCCGGTCCCAGCCGGAACCCCCGACGCGGACGGCGGGCGGCCGGCCGTCGATCGGCTCCCCTTGGGCAAGCAGTCGGTCGCCGTCACCGTCGACGTTCAGGCCCCCGCCAGCATGAATCTCAATCAGGAAGGAATCCTCCGACTCCTGGTCAAGAACACCGGTCAGTCCGACGCGATGAACGTCACTGTCTGCGACGAATTGCCCGAGGGGCTGGTCTATGTCTCGAGCCAGCCGGAGGCGCGGGTGGTGGGTGGCAGTTTGCTGACCTGGCGCGTCAATAACCTTCCCGCGGGCTCCGACCGCCTGATCACGGTCAAGGTCAGGCCCACGCGGTCGGGTCCCTTTGAGCACGGGGCGACGGTCACGTTCCTGACCGGCGGCAAGGCCAGGACCCGCGTGCTCGAGCCCAAGCTCAAGGTCGACCTGGTCGCCAACCCCACTGTTGGCAAGGTGCTCAAGGGGCAATCGGTCACGTTCCAGGTCGTCGTGACCAACACCGGCGATGGACCCGCCCGCGACGTGACCATTCAGGCCAAGCTCAGCCCTGGGCTGAAGCACGAATCGGGAGAGACCGCCGACGACCGGGCGCTTTTCGAGCTCACGCTCCCCGAGCTCGCCGCCGGCCAGCATGAAAAGCTCGACCCGCTCGTGGCCGACGCGATCCTGGGCGGCGATCAGTCGTGCATGGTGACGGCCCGCAGCGGCGACGTCGTTTTTAACAAGGACGAAGCCGAGAGCGTGAAGACCGTCACCGTCGTCGAGCCCAAGCTCAAGCTCGCCCTCAAGGGGCCGGACTCGCGCTATACCGACACCACCGCCGATTATGAGCTCACCATCGAAAACCCCGGGACGGCTCCCGCCCGACGGGTTCGCGTCTTGGCCACGCTGCCAGTCAACGGCCGGCTCGTGAAGCCGCTCCCCGAGGCCCAGTACGACGCCACCACCCGACGGCTCCAGTGGACGATCGACTCGATCGAGCCAGGCTCAAAGCCGCTCGTCTTTCCGTTCCACGTCCGCATGGGGGGGGTCGGGGATTACGAAATCGTGGCTCAGGGAGTCGCTGACGGGGCTCTCAAGGCCATGGACCGCCGCCACACCGACGTCGTCGGCATGCCCGACGTCGACCTGGTGGTGAGCGAAATGAAGCGCGTGGTCGACGTCGGCGGCAAGACCACGTTCCAGATCCGCCTGCGTAATTATGGAACCAAGGAGGCGAGCCGGATCCAGATCACGGCCAAGCTCTCCAAGAACCTCAAGGTCGAAGGGGCCGGCAGCAGCACGACCGACATCAAGCAACACCTCTCGCCCGACGGCGACGAGATCAAGTTCAGCGAGGTCGACAAACTCGGCCCCGGCAAGGAGCTCGTCCTGGGGATCCTGGTCAAGGTCGCGAGCGATACGCCCAGACTGGCGACCTGCCGCGTGCTGGTCTCGCACGAGGACCTTCCCGAGCCCTTCGAGGACATGGCCGCCGTCAAGATCACCTCCTCGCGACGCAGCCCCGTCGCCGCCTCCGGACCGTGATCGGGGAAGGGAACCGGCTCGATGCCTTGACACCGAATCCAGGGCCGGTGACCCTGAATGGATGACTCACCAGCCCTCATCCCCCCGCCGTTTTCCGATCTCGCCGGCCAAGGGGCTCAGGCTTGCGCTGATGGGGGTCGGGATCGGACTCGCGGCCCTGGCCACCGCGGTCGGACCAGGCTGGTTTCGCGAACTCCCCCGCGCCACCCAGAGGAATATGGTCGATGGCCTCTTACGAGCGCTTATCTGTGGATACGGTGCGCTCGTCGTGGTGGCCTTGTGCGTTCCCGTCCTGGCGTGGCGGCTGAAGCGCCAATGGCGGTCGCGGTCACCGCGGCTCGAGCGAGCGTTCCTGGCGGCCCTGGCGTGCTTGCTCGCGCTCGCCGGGCTTGAGATCGGATCGACCGCCTGGCGCGCCTGGATGCACCGGCTCCCCACGCTTCCGCGGTTCTCCGTGGACTCGGACGAGGTCTACCGCATCGTCGTCCTCGGCGGATCGAGCGCGCTGGGCGAGCCCTACCGGCCCTGGGTTTCGGTCGGCCAGATCGTGGCCGATCGAATCCAGGCGGCCCTCCCCGGGCGCTCG
>JAKBAP010000359.1 GCA_021808995.1 Planctomycetota bacterium
TTCGAGACCGAGGGATCGATCCTCAAATCGCGCGTCGCCGCGCAGGACACGGAAGCGGGCTGGGTCGGTATCGCTGGGTCGTGGAACGAACGTTCTCGTGGTTTCATCGTCCGAGGAAGCTCCGCCTTCGAACCGAGTGGCGCGCCGACACGCACGAGGCACTGATGTCGCTAGGCTGTAGCCTCATCTGTTGGAGTATCCTTACTAGGTAATTAAGTTAGTGTCTCTTAGGTTCGCGGGGGTTCCGACCCCGAACGAGACACAAGTCCGCCGCATCACGAGTCCTCTCCAATTTGGACATGAACCACCGTCTGCCCCTCTCAACCTTTGCTTCGTCCTCGATATGCCGAGGTCAGGCCGGCGAAAGGGGCAGGCCCTCCTGTCCGGCCAGCGCGGGGCCCGCGCCGTTACTTCCGCCCATATGTCGAGAGTAACAGAGTATTTGGTCCACGCATTAGCAGTCTGAGTTTGATCAACCTGGCAACCAGGGGAGATCGCAACCTATGCGACTTGAATTCCGCTCCTTCGCCCTCGTGGTGTTCTTGCTCACGGCTCGGTGGACTCACCCGGCGGCAGCGGAGTCGCCTCCCGAGGCGGTTCGTGACTTCGTCTTGCAAGGGATGAGAGTTTCCCGGGAGGCCCTGAAAACCGGCGTCTGCAAGATCGATCTTGAACGACGCTTCGTTGACCACAACCGGCCTGAGCTTTCTGAATCCAGTTCGTTCAATACCACTTGGACCCTAGGAACTGATCACCAGATGCGAATGGAGTGGGTCTATCCTACCGCCGTCGCGGAAGCGTCCGGCTTTATTATGGGTGGCGTCCTACCAAATCCCAAACCCAACACTCTGACGGGATACCTCTTAAAGGGCAAGGATCGGAACGTTGAATGGTTCCAAGGAAGCCAGTGGGTTGATGTCACCGCGCCGTCGAGCCCGCATTTAGGCTGGGAGGATTACTTTGACGTCCGTGCGGTTGGGTTTTATGGATGGGTCGAGCTCAGCCGGGGGATGGATTGGGAGACGTTGATTGAGGCTTTTCAGAAGGCGCCGATCGCCCGGGCAACCGCGGATCCCGGCGACATGTACACGCTAACCTGGGATCTCGGCGACAAGAGCTTGGCCTCGGAGTGGATCGTGACAGTGGACGCGGGGCGTGGCTTCGCGCCCGTCAAGGCAGAGATGCGTCAACGGCGTAACGCATCAATGCCGTGGCGAACAGTTCAACAGTTCGATTCGGAGTGGACCCAAGTTTCGTCAGTCTGGGTTCCTGTTCTCTATCACGGCGTCGATTCCCAGAGCGAATCGGCGGTTCGTGACTTCAAGATCATCTTTTCTTGGAAAAACGTCAACGTCCCGATCCCCGACTCGGCCTTTACCATCGAATCACTCAACGCGCCCAGCAGCGTCTTCGTCGTGGACTCACGCCTCGGCGTCCCTGTGATTACGAAATCCCCGGGAGACTCTCTCGCGGCGGTGGACGTGACGCCCCCTCGCGGTTTCGGCTTCCGTAGATTGAGTTTCCTCATATTCAACGTTCTTGTGGTGGCGGTAGGGGCGGTTTACGCCGGCATTCGCCTGCGTGCCAGGAAGCGCGGCGTCCGTTAGGATGAAGGCCGTCTCGAACCAGACTGTATCAACCCGAATGGCCGCGCGGCGAGCTCAGTCGAGTCAGGATCACGTGACAACTCCGACGTCTTGATCCCAATGCCCGTGGGGCTATTGGAAGGACATATCCCAGATAGGGATATGAACAGGCGATGCTGTTACATGGCGGCGCGAAGCAAATATGGCGGCGAATTGACGCGACGACGGCGGCGGTGATCGCCGCTTTGATCATGCATCTCGCCTTAGCTTCGGTGATCGCCGTTCAATACAGCCCCACGCCCGACGAAATGCCGCACATCGCTGGCGGCCTGGCGATCTGGCAACAGCGCAGGTTCGACATGTACAGCGTCAATCCCCCTCTGCCCAGGATGGTCGCGGCCCTCCCCGCCTACCTTAGTCAGCCGGTGCCGGGATGGACAGCTTCCTGGGATTACGACCCGACCGACCGACCGGAATTCCTGGCCGGCACACGCCTTGCACAGTCCGATCCCGATCGATGGCGCTGGTTTCTCATCGGCGGCCGATTGATGTTGATCCCTTTCTCCGCGCTCGGGGGCGTAGTCTGTTATCTGTGGGCGAAACAGGCCTATGGGTCGAAAGCGGGGCTTTTTTCCCTGGTATTATGGTGTTTTTCACCGACCTTGTTGACGTGGGACACGCTGATCGGGTCCGACGGTTTGGCCGCGTCATTCGGCATCTGTGCGGCCTACGGGTTCCGTAACTGGCTGAAAGAACCCTGCTGGCCCAGCGCCTTCTTGGCCGGGGTTTCATTGGGGCTTGCTCTGCTGTCAAAGTTCACGTTGATCCTTTTTATCCCATTATGGGTGATCCTTTGGGCCATTTTTTATCAGACAGGCCCGCAAGGCGGTAACTCCCGGTCGGGTCGACCACGCGAATTAGCCGCGATCCTCCTGCTGGCAGTCGATCTGGTGAATGTCGGCTACCTATTCACTGGTTCCTTCACACCCCTCGGTGCCTATCGCTTTGTAAGTCTCACCCTTTCGGGAAGCTCCTCGGACACGAGTAGAGCTGGGGTCGCAAACCGATTCGCTCATCCGCCACTGGAGCACATTCCTGTCCCACTCCCCGTGGACTTCGTCAAGGGGATCGATATTCAACGGAAGGATCTCGAAGGCGGCAAGCGCTCCTACCTTCTCGGTCGTTGGAAGGAACGGGGTTGGTGGTATTATTATTTGGTCGCTCTGGCTACAAAGGCTCCAGCCGGCGCGATGTGCCTCGGGGTGATCGCCATTGCCATGCAGGTAACGGGTCGCGCCCGAAGGAACAAGGAGGGCTCTGCTCCAGTTCCCGCCCTAGGTCCGCACGCGGCGGATCGCGAGCCGCGAGTCGATGGTATTCTCCTGACCGTTGTACCTTTGGTATTGTTGGGTTTTGTAAGCAGCCAGACCGGCTTTAGCATACATTTCCGCTACGTTCTCCCGGCTGTTCCTTTTATGATCATCTGGACGAGCCAGGCGGCGGGGCTGATCGCCCGGGGGCGCTTTGCCTGCTCTGCCTTGGTGCTCGGGCTCCTCGCCTGGTCCGTGGCGAGTAGCGTCCGAGCGTTCCCCTATACAATGTCCCATTTCAACGAGTTGGCGCGAGGCCGTCGGAATGGCGGCCAGGTCCTGCTAGGCTCCAGCTTTTCATGGGGGCAGAATTGCTTTTATCTAAGGGACTGGATCGACCGGAGCCGCCTGAGTTCAGTCCCTTTCGTCAACGTCAGCTCGGGGTTGCCTCTGGAGCTGCTGGGGATAAAATCCCGGGGCTCGTCGCCGCCCTTCACCGGGGCGGCCTCCGACACCGACCTGTGCGGCCCGGTTCCCGGGTGGCATCTTGTGGACATTGAGGCGATTCTCGACCCGAGCTCGGGGCTGGGGTATTTTTCGGAGATCAAGCCCGACGCGGTGATCGCCGGGACCATCGCCGCGTACCACCTCGGGCGTGATGGGGCTAACGAGGTGCGTTTGAGGCTGGGACTGAAGCCTCTACCGAGCCCGACGTGCTCCTTGGAGGAATTTCGCCATCGACTGTCACGTGACGTCCGGCGCGAGATGACGCCGCGAATCGCGTTTTTTTCGATGCGGTCATCGCGAGAAGATCGTGACGATGTGCCGAACGAGCTCCGGGCTTGCTTTCCTCGCGCTGAGTGGAAGGTGATAGACTCGGAGATGATATGCTCAGGGGTCCTTAACAATTGCGACTTGCTTTTCATCCCTGGAGGGAGGTCCAGCGAGCAATCCGCGGCTTTGGGCGACAAGGGAAGGCGGGCAGTCAGTAATTACATTGAGAACGGCGGTGGTTATGTCGGTCTGTGCGCCGGGGCCTTTCTGGGTTCGTCAGGCTTTGACTGGAGCCTGAGTCTTCTCAACGTGGCCTGCCGGGAAGGGACGCACTACGTCCCCGGGCACGGCGAGAGGTCATGGCTCGACCGTGGTGGCGGCGGCGTGCAGCTCGTCCTGTCCGAGGGTGGGACGGAACTGTTCGGGCCGACTTCGACACCGCTCGAAGCGGATTTCACCGGTGGACCGATCTTCCTTCCTGGCCGTAGAACCTTCATGCCTGACTATGTTGTTCTGGCCGAGTACCGGTCGGAGGTCTGCCGCTTTCCATTCCAGCGGGGAACCATGGTCGGAACACCAGCGATTCTGGCCGCCCCCCATGGGCGTGGGAAAGTCTTTCTGATCGGTGCCCACCTGGAGACCTCGGCCGGGTCGCGAGATATAGTCCGTAAGATAATCACGGCCGCCGCCAGGTAGTGAAAATGGATTCGTGCGGCCATTCACCAGGGCGAGAACGAGGACCACGCCGGGCTGAGGACAGGGACGGGGTCGACAAGAGGGACAAAGCGCTTTGCCGAAGGTCGATCCGCGGATTATCGTCGGTTTTGCCAGGTCGGCCCGAGAGTCTCCTTCCGACGCCCTGCTTGTTCGGTCGAGTTCGCCCACCGTTTGGCAAAAGGACCACCGGCGCGAGAAACATTCACATGAAAACCCAACGGATTCCGGTAACCCGACACCTGGCACCTAGTCTCGCCAGACCGAAACCTCGCGACGTTCGCCCCGCCTTCACCCTGATCGAGCTCTTGGTCGTCGTCGGCATCATCGCGATTCTGGTGGCGCTCTTGCTGGCGGCGCTCCAGTCCGCGCGGGAATCGAGCCGCCGGGCGCAGTGCCTGAACAACCTCAAGCAAATCGGCCTGGCTCTCGCGAGCTACACCGGAACCCACGGCTCGTTCCCCCTCGGCCCCGGCCCCCTCTCGGCCTCGGCCCGCTCCTCGGCCCCGGGACCCACTCGCGCGCGTCGGGCTCGTACGATCGCTCTGCGACATGCCCGACAGCGCGGACGCGGGGAGCGAGTCGCGGAGGTGGGCCGCGACTCGGCGTCTCGGACGCCCCTCCGAAACTCTTCGGCCAGTATCTTGATTCCGATCGTGGGAGCGCGGATACTCAGATGCATTCACGGTCTTGATTCGAGGGCTTCACCTGGGCCGCGTTCCTCGGCTCAATGCAACGAGATTCCTTGGCTGACTTTGGCGCGATTGATGGAGGCGATGGGCGGATTGGACCTTTGAGCCGAGGTCGTTATGCTGGACTCAATCCATT
Organism: Planctomycetota bacterium; assembly: GCA_021808995.1. GTDB lineage: Bacteria > Planctomycetota > Planctomycetia > Isosphaerales > Isosphaeraceae > JAKBAP01. The sequence goes on from JAKBAP010000359.1 coordinate 5,213, forward strand.
CGAATCACGGAATCCACGGCATCTCGAGCTTGATCGGCCGCGAGCTGTCCCGGCCTCGATGGCGGCTTGATTGGCACGCCAAGGAGGAGCTCTTTCAACAGGTCTGGGTCGAACTCTTATCGCGTTGGCCCGACCAGAGGTGGTTTCCCGGAGACTCCACGAGGCCAAGGTCGAGTTCCATGACGCCTTCATGGAGCAGGCTCAGGCGGGCAACGAATCTCTTCAGTATTTGTTAAATCGGAAAAACTCCTGAGGGGGGA
>JAKBAP010000015.1 GCA_021808995.1 Planctomycetota bacterium
GGTCGTAATGCCGCGAGCCACGACCCTCGATGCAGTAACAGGCGAGGGTAAAGGGGGCCCCCGCGAATCCGATCAGGGGGGTGGCCGGGTCGAGGGCGGCCCGGATCTGGCGCGTGGCCTGGATCACGAATTCCAATCCATCGAGGGATTCCAAGGGACGCACGCGATCAACGTCGCCCAGGGCGCGGACCGGGTTGTGGATGATTGGACCATCCCCCTTGGCGAATTCGAGGTCGAAGCCCAAGGGTTCCAGGATCAAGAGGATATCGGCGAAGAGAATGGCGGCGTCGACGCCCAGTCGCTCGGCGGCGAACACGGTCACCTCGGTGGCGAGGTCGGGGGATTTGCAGAGCTCGAGGAACCCGACCTGGCTCCGGATCGCGCGGTATTCCGCCATGTATCGGCCAGCCTGCCGCATGAGCCAGATCGGGGTGACGCCAGCCGGCTCGCGCCGGCATGCCCGCATGAACGGGCTCTCGATCAGGGTTCGCGACGGGATGAATCGGCCTGGTTCCGCGGATGTGCTCATGAACGCCGGTGGGTTGGGGGCACTGATCGACCAATCGACCATGGACTCTAGCGAATTTTGAACGATTCGTCGCGTTCTGGGAACACGCCAGCCCCGCGAATCCCCGGAATCCACCTTCGAATCGTACGCTCAAACGAGGCCCCGACCTATGCGGGCGTGGATCACTCCCCTAGAATTCATCCGTCGTGCGAGAGATTGAAGAGAGCAAGTGGCCCTCGAGCCCGCGGCGTTCGTGCTTGGCTTGGAGTCGCGAGAAAGTGAGTCGGTTCGATGGATCGGGATCTCGATCAAGGGTATCAGGACAAGCGGGCGGGGGACGGGAGCTCCAGGAACAACGGGACTTCGGGCGGCGGGGCGACCGCCCGGACGGGACGGATTCGGCTGACCGAGGACGAGCGAATGCTGGACCGGCCGATGCCGGTCGAGCCCGCTCCGCGGGTCCCCGAGCTGGGTGCCTTCACGCACACCGACACCTGGCGAATCATGCGGATCAGCGGCGAATTCGTTGCCGGCATGGACGCCCTCGCCGAGGTCGGGGCGGGGGTGACCGTCTTTGGCTCAGCGCGGTTCACGGCGACCCATCCCATGTACGCGGAGGCTCGAAAATTGGGCGGGCTCTTGGCCCAGGCGGGTTTCGCCGTGATTACCGGGGGTGGGCCGGGGCTCATGGAGGCGGCCAACCTGGGCGCCAAGGAGGCCGGCGGGCTCTCGATCGGGCTCAATATCGAGCTCCCCTTTGAACAGGCCGGCAACCCCCACACCAATCTCTCGGTCGATTTTCGCTATTTCTTCGTCCGCAAGACGATGTTCGTTAAATACTCGAACGGGTTCGTGATCTTCCCCGGCGGATTTGGCACCCTGGACGAGCTCTTCGAGGCCCTGACGCTGGTGCAGACGCACAAGATCAGCCGCTTCCCGATCATTCTCATCAACCGCGATTATTGGAAGGGGCTCCTGGACTGGGTCGAGCGGACCCAGCTTGCCGAGGGGGCCGTCTCACCCGAGGACTTGAACCTCCTGATGACCACCGATTCGGTCGAGGAGGCGCGTGACATGCTGGTGGACTGTTATCATTCACGATGCTGGTCGACGTGGAAACGATCGGTGGGAGCGCGCCTGGACGCGGACCCTCCCGGCGGGCCAGCCACGGCGATCGACCCTCTGAAATCGAGCGGCGAGTAACCGCCTGTCCGTCCTCAACCACCGACTCGCACGGGAGACGCGTCTTGAAGGAACCCTCGCCGGCCAGAACCCATTCGTCCCAGACGTTCGCCGCGCTCGATCGAGCTCTCGAGATGGAAGGTCCCCTGGCCGCGGTCGGGTTGGTCATTGATCAGCTCGAGCAGGCGGGCGAGCACCGGGCGCTCCTGGATGCCTTGCTGCTCAAGGCCCGGCTTGAGCTCGCGCTTCCCTTGATCCCATCGGGGACGTTTCACGATCTCCACGAACCCGAGCGCTCACGCTTCGAGGATCGCTATGTCCAGGCGATCCACCGCGTGGGCGAGCGGTGTCTGGAACTGGGCGACATCCCAACCGGCTGGACTTATCTAAGGACAATCGGCGAGGACGAGCGGGTCGGCCGCGCGATCCGTGAATACCAGCCTGACGACGACGACGAACGAGCCGGCGCGATCATCGAGGTCGCGTTTCACCATGGCGTCGAGCCGGCTCGGGGGTTTGAGCTTTTGCTCGAGCGATTTGGGACCTGCTCCGCCATCTCGGCCTTCGAGCAGGCGGCTCCGCGCGACGACGCGGTTCGGGCCGCTTGCGTCGAGCGCCTGATCGAGCGGGTCCATCGCGACCTGGTCGCCAGCCTTCGCGCGGACTTGGCCAGCCGCGGCCAGGTCGAGCCCCCCGCGGGGGCCTCGGTCGCGGAGCTGATCGCGGGGCGGGACTGGCTGTTTTCCGACGATTCGTATCACATCGACGTCTCGCACCTGGCCGCTGTCGTGCGATTCTCGGTCATCGTGAAGCGAGCCCAGACCCTCGCCCTGGCCGTCGATCTCACCGAGTATGGCCGACGGCTCTCACCACGGCTGAAATACGAGAGCCCACCCCCATTCCAGGATACCTACGGCGACCACCACGCTTATCTCGGAGCACTCATCGGGCGCGATGTCGAGGGGGCGGTCCATCGGTTCAAGGCCAAGCTCGCGGAGCTCGATCCTGGCGAGGACGAGGCGATCTTTTCCGCCCAGACGCTCGTGAATTTGCTCTCGCGCGTTGGGCGAGGATCCGAGGCCGTCGAGGTCGCGGTCGCGAATCTCGCGGGGCTCCCGGAGACCGCGCTTTTTTGCCCGAATCTCGCCCAGCTCTGCGAGCAAGCGGCGATGCTTGATCGGCTGGGAGAGGTCGCGCGGGCTCGCGGCGATCTCGTTTCCTACGCGACCGCGCGACTGGCGATGGGGCCGATCGGTCACCCCGACCCCGGCTCACATCCAGCGGTTTGAGCCCTGTGCTCCGCGAGCCGTCGACACGGGTGAGAGCTGCCATAGCCCCCCACCGCGGTCAACCCAGCGATAGCCGGGAGGGGCGTACCAAATCGACTGGTCCGTCTCGCCAAAGGTCCGCCTTCGCTCCTCGCCGAGGACCTGAAGCTCCTCGTTTCGGGACGCCAGGAAGATAAAGATCGCGAGGATCAGATGCAAAAAGCTCTGGGTCACGAAGACCGCCATCACGCCAAAGACAACCGCCAGAATCCGGCCCAGCCTGGCGGCGATTGTCGTCGCCCGCGTTCGGCCGAGCCCAATCGAGAGCGCCGCCCGTAGCACCCGCCCGCCGTCCATGGGAAACGCCGGGATCAGGTTGAAGATGCCGAGCCCGAAATTCAGGGTCGCGAGCTGGCCCAGGAAGGAACCCTGGTCGAGGCTCAGGCCCTCGCCATCCATCGAGAAAAACCCCAGCACGGCCAGGATCGCCACGATGGCGAAGTTCACGCAAGGGCCCGCGATCGCGATCAGGAACTCCGCTCCAGGCGCACGCGGAATCCGCATCAGCCGGGCGACGCCGCCGATGGGGTAAAGCGTGATATCGACGGTTCCAATGCCGAACCGTCGGGCCATGAGCGCATGCCCAAATTCATGCAAGAGCACGCAGCCAAAGAGCGCGAGGATCAGGGGGATCGCGTCGCGCCCACCAAAAACGCCCGGAAGGAGCACGATCAAGAAAGTCGGATGCACGAAGACGTCGATTCCCGCGAACCGGCCGAGTTTCCATGAGAGTCTCATCAGTCAGCCTTTCCTCAAGGGGGGCAGCCCCTCGATAGGTTCATCTCATTCTAGTTCGTCGCCTCCTTTTGGAAAGTTCGACCCGCCCGATTCTTGGTCGGAATCGTCGCATGGCCATCCGGGGAAGTGTCGGGGGTCGAGGAGGGTGGGCTCGCCTTTAGCGTTCCAGGATGCCCGGGCGGGGGATGGCATAGCCCTTGATCGCGACCTCGATCTGAGGCCAATTTTGGGCCGCCGTGACGACCTCAAAGCCCCGAGAGTCGACGACGACGGTGTCCTCGGAGCACGCCGGCCCCACGCTGGGCCGCCACGCGATCGGGATGTGGGATTCCAACCTCAGATTGCTGTCGTGACGCAGCAAGACCTCGCGTGGTGAATATCCGGTCAGATATCCTTGATAATCCTGGGTCCATTCCTGGGGGAAATGGAATTTCTCGTAGAGCCGCTTGGCTCGGCGAAAGACTTCCGAGATGACCTCGCCTGGTCGGGAGAAATAGATGCAAGAGCCGTCGACCATAGTGGCGACGGCATGGCATTGGCGGAAACTCTCGGACGGATGCCCGAATGAAACCGTTCGCGAGACCGACGCGCAGAGACCCAACCTGCGGCCAGAGACGGTGATGGTCGCGAGCTCGCGGATCGGGGCCGACTTGGAGGGGGCCTGGCGATATCGCTCGAGCCGCTCGTCGGCGACGACACGCAGGTCGACCGGCGTAATCCCCTCCCGAATCAGACGATGCGCCAGGTTACCGGCGACGTCGGCTTCACGCTCGCCGCGGTCGAAATTGCGGCAAGTCGCCTCGACGGCCAGCGTCAGCGAGCGGCCCAGCTCCCGGTAATGCTGGCGCTCAAGCGGGGTCAGCGACCTACGCAGGGCCTTGAGCGCGTTTGTCTCAGCCCGGTCGGCCGAAAAGCCGTTCCAGCCCAGGTCGGTGGCGACCCGCCTGGACCCGGCCAAGCTCACGACGACTTGCTCAGGGTCTTCGTACCAGGGCCGCTCCTTGAGCTGAAAGCCCAGGCCGGCGAGCTCCTCCTCGAAGATCCGGCAGCTCTGGACGTTGTCGCACACGACGGCGCGTGACGTCTTGTTGATATACAGAAACACCGAGCACGCATCGCCCGAGAGCCCCTGGCCCAGATTCCCCCCGGAGGTAAACCACGCGGTCGATTCGGCCGTCCCCAGGACCACGGCGTCGTGCCCGGTCGCGTCCAGGAATCGGCGGACTCGCTCGTGTTTTTCCTCGACGTCGGCCCTGCGCTTTCGCAACTCCTCATCGCCGTGGTCGACGGCCGGATCGGAAAGCTGGGGCAGGCTATCGGGATCGGGCCGATCCGCCGCCGTGATCAAGACGCGGTCGAACTCTCCACTCAGGTCGTGGGCACCGGGAATCGATGAACTGAGTCCGTGGAGTTGAGCTTCGCTCATCACGGAGCATCCTCCCGAGAACCAGTCAGAGACACGTTGACAGGCGTTCGATGCGAGCGCTGCGGTAGATGTTGAAACTACACTAACTATGCCACGCCGCGTTGAGAAATTCAAGGATTTGAGGAATAAGCTCGGTGTAGCGGTTAGGAAAATCGAGCATGTGACCTCCTGGAACCAGCACCAGGCGATGCGGGACACCCGCGGCGGCGAGTGCCTGCGCCATTGCCTTGGACTGGGCGTCGGGCACGAGCGGATCCTCGATCCCATGTACGAGAAACATCGGCGGATCACCGCTCGCGACATGATCGATGGGCGAAGCCGCCACGTAATTGGCGGGGACCTGGCTCGGCGTGCCACCCAGGAATTGCCTGGCCGCCAGCCCCGCGAGCCGACTCTGGACCGAGAGGGCCGGCAGGTCCGTCGGGGTTGAAAACGCAATCACGGCATTAACTTGCGGAGAAACGGCCGATCCCGCCAGGGTGGGCGTCACCCCCAACAGAGCGGCCAGATTGGCACCGGCGGATTCACCAATCGCGACCACGCGGGTGGGGTTGATGTCGAGGACCCTGGCGTTTTGCCGGGTCCACACGACGGCCCCCTGCACGTCCTCGAGATTGAGCGGCCAGGTCGGGTGATCATGGGCCGATAACACATAATTTGGCGCGACGACCACGAATCCCCTCGAGACAAACCCGCGCGCGACCCGCTCGCCGTATCCCGCCTTTCCATAGCGCCTCCACCCTCCCCCGTGAATCGCCACCAGGACCGGCCAGCCCCCCGCGGGTGCGTGGCCCAGGGGGGTATACACGTCAAGCCGCTGGACCGGCCCGGCCACGGTGGGATAAACGATGTTGGCCGTTTTCCTCCAGCCCACGCCCCCGATCCTGTCGTGCGCGCGGACATCCGCCGTCGTGCCAGGGCTGATCGAAGCCGAGAGCAGCGATCGCCTCTCAAGCTCGTCGTCGACTCGCGGCACAAACCGACGTAACGGGATCCGACCGCGATAATTGCGTGAGGGCATGGCTCGTGGCTTCGTCGTTGGAAGACCGTTGCTTCGGACGGACGTTGGCGTGGGATGCGACCGGTTTATTGAGGATTCCACACGGAATTCAGGAATGCAAGAATTCCGGGGAAGAGGTCGATGGAGCGGGGAAATTCAACGCTGGCCTCGAAGCCGTGCCTGGCCCCTTCGACTTCTATCAACTGGACCGGCACGCCCTGGCTTTCGAGCCGGGCCGCGAATCGCCGGGATTGTTCAATGGGTGTCCAGCGGTCGGCGGTTCCGTGGAGGATGAGAAAGGGGGGGTCGTCTGGGGAGACGTGATCAAGTGGGGAGGCCGCTTCTCGAGGGTTCGAATCGAGGTAAATCGCGATCGGATCGTGAGCGAGGTGTCGCTGGGACTCGAGTTGGGCCAGATCGGTGGGCCCGTAAAAGTCGATGACGACGCGGGGTTTTGAGGAAACGCCGTCGGCGTCGGTTTCGTCGGGGAGGGTTCCGAGCAAGGACGCGAGCTGGCCGCCGGAAGAGAAACCCAGGACGCCAATGCGTTGGGGATCGATCTCGAGGGAGCTGGCCTCGCGCCTGAGCCATCGCATGACCGCGCGGAGGTCGTGGAGGGCCTGGGGCCAGCTCGGAGCGCCCGGCCGTGCCAGCGTGTAGTCGACCGCGACGATCACGATCCCCGCCTGGGCGAGCCGCGCGATCGTGGCCCGCGAGCCCAGATGCCCGACTCCGACCGATCCGCCCCGCCACGAGCCTCCATGGACGACCATGAGGGCCGCGCGTGGTGCCGTGCCGTGGTCCGTGGGTCTGAGAATCTCAAGGGCGATTCGCCTGCCCTCGGTGGTCGTGATCGAGCGCGATTCAACGCGCGTGTCGTTGATGCTCTCCGGGTCGACCCTGGACCAGCCTGCGCACACCAAAGCCACGTTGACCCCGGCGAGCCCGATCCAGAAGCCCCATCGTAGTATTGTCAAGGTGGAAATGGTCAAGGCGACCCCAGTGAGATCATGACGTCGGCGGAGCGAGACGTCCGACGTCCGAAATGGCGATCATTGCCGGTTTGTGGAACTTGTTGGCGACAGGGCCCGCTACGTGTACTCTGGTTTATAAAGGTGGCGAGGTTCGCGGGGAGAGTTTCATGAAATCGCCGTTTCCGGGCAGGGATCCCCACATTGAAGCCTCTGGATTGCGGGGTGATTTTCATCATGAGCTGATTTTCGAGGTCAAACGTGCCCTGGCCGAAGCCACCTCGGATCGTTACGTCATCCGCGCCGAGGAACGATCCTACCTCGCCGACGTCGAGATCACGACCGGAAGACGAGCCCGAGCTTCTGGAAGCGCCCTGGGAACCGCCATCAAGGGGCTCTCTCTTGTCGAGGAGGAGCATCTGGAGGCATTCCTGGAAATCTACGAGACGAGTCAGGATCAGCGGCTTGTCACGAGTATCGAGGTTCTGTCGCCCTCTAACAAGCGTCGTCACACGCCGGGGTGGGAGCTTTAGCTTCGAAAGCGGCAAAGTCTGTTGCTGGGTGATGTAAACCTGGTGAAGATCGACCTCTTACGTAACGGCCAGAGGATGCCGATGCTCGATCCTTGGCCGGAGAGTCCCTATTCGATCCTGGTGGCGAGGGCGAGGGAATACGACCTGTGTCAAGTGTGGCCGGTTGACTTCCAGAGGCCGTCGCCCGTATTCCCCGTGCCCTTGTCCAAGCCCGATCCGGACATCTCCCTGAACCTTCAGTCGATGATCGATTCCATCTACGCACGGTCGCGATATGAACGGAGCATCGACTACCGTAAGCCGGTTACTCACCCGTTTGATCCCGCCGGGAGTCGCTGGCTCGAGCAACGATCGCAGGCCGGGCGTGTCTCCCGTTGACACAAGGGGCGAGCTCATAAGGAACCGCGACCATGTCGGACGAACAGCCGGGTATTCCACTTTTGCGAAGGCGCGAGATCGAGGCTGGGGTGTTGGGTCCCGTGATTCGGGCGTTTGCCCAGGAGATTGGCGACGAACGAGCACTCCAGGTGGTTCGAAAGGTCGTCGCGGAATTGGCCCGCAAGGGGGGGGCTGATCTTGCCCAGGCGATCGGCCAAGCGTCCTTGACGGCCTTCGCCGGCACCCTCGACCGCTGGCGCGAAGGGGGAGCGCTCGAAATCGACATGCTGGAACAATCGGAGACGAGCCTGAGCTTCAACGTCACCCGATGTCGCTACGCGGAAATGTACCGGGCGCTCGGGATGGAAGAGCTGGGCTCGAGCCTTTCGTGCTCGCGCGACCTGCATCTGGCCCGGGGATTCAACCCCGAAATCGAACTGGTCCGCACCCAGACCATCATGGAAGGAGCGCCGTTCTGCGATTTTCGCTTCCGTAAGCCCGACCAAGCAAGGGAACCTGAGGCCGGACAAGGGCCGGATCAAGAGTGATTTATCGGGCGGTCTGGGACTGCGACGGGGGACGGCTGGCCGTTTGCTCGCTGATCGAGAACCGACACGGCGACCCGACGAGCCGAGTCCAGAGGACTCGTTGGCGCTCGTTAAGTAGGGCGACGGCTTTCTGGGTGACGGCGGTATGTTCGCGGAGGGTCCAGCGCCGGCCGCCTTTACGCAGGGCGTCGCCTTGCTGGAAGAGCTGTCTCAGGCTGGCCTTTTGCTTGTCGCTGAGCCCCAGGGTCTCCGTCATGATCGGCCGCGAGATCATCGCCGATGCGCCCTCCCACTGAAGGTCGATCTCACCCAGGCGCTCGATCTGGGCCGAGCTCAGGTGGGTGGAGAGCCATTGCGACTGCTCTTCATCGATGTTGCGGCGGGCCTGAACGGCGTCGGGGCCGGCCCTGCCGCGAAGGTGGAGCGCCTGGCGGTAGAGGGCTTCGCCAGCGTGGTTGGCCTCGGCGACGACGTCGGGATCGAGCTTGAGCTCGAGCTGGACGTCGCGTCGGGTCAGCAAGAGGATCGGGGCGACGCGGATTCCCAGCCGATTATCGAGGAACTCCTCGGCCCGGAGCGACCGCGCGAGCCCGACGAGTTCGGTCGCCAGCAACCCCAGGAAAACGATCGCGGCGAGCTTGGGACCATGACGCACGAGTCGACACCTCCGCGAGAGCCTGGCCGCCGGGGCTTTTCCGGTGGCCGTCGGAAACACGGGCCTGGCAAAACGACAACGGCCGAGAACTTCGCCGCATCTATACGCGGAGAAGCCTCGGCCGTGAAGAGCAATTCTTTCGTTCGAGCGGGCGTTTTGGGGCTACTTGGGGCTGGTCGGGATTCCACGAGATTCGCGGAGGCTCTTTCGCTTGGGCTTCGCGGTGGCGGGGGTATTCGACGAGGGGGTGCTTGCCGCGGGCTTGGCGGCCGCCTCGTCCTCGTCCTCGCCAGGCGAGGGCTTGCTGTTCGTGGTGGTCGCGCCCTTGGTGGTCGCGCCCGCGCCGCCACGACCGGCGGCCCAGGGGGGGGGCCCCATCTTCGTCCGGTCGAAAGGAGCGCCGAGCATCTTGGCGTAATTGCTCCGCTGGCGCTTCGAGAGGACCTTGAGCACCGAGGCCGCGAATTGCTCGCGAATCCGCTCTTCAACCTTGTCGAGTTGCTGCATCTTGGTCTGAATCTCAGGCTTTTCCATGGCCTTTCGGATCAGCTCGAAGTTTGGTCGGCCGCCGGGACCGCCGCGCCCGTCCGCCTGCCCGCCACCAGCCGCCTGCCCGCCGCCGGCCTGGCCGCCGGGCAGCGGCTGCCGAGCCCCCGCGTTCGCCCCCTGGACGCTCTCCATGGCCATGCGAAAGATCTGCCCGCGATTGGCCATGGCCTCTCGCGACACCGTTCGCTCTTGCGTCATGAGCTCCTGCAAGGACTGGACCTGGAACTCATCAAGTTGCAGTTTCTCGATCATGTCGGGCCTGACTAGGGCCCTGGGACCGTCGAACTGGAGCTGGATCTGCTTGAGACGGTTATATTGACCCTTGCCGAGGATCTGGGCGAGGGCGAGCTCACCGCTCTGTCGTGATTCATCCATGGCCTGGCGCATCATGGTCATTTGCTGGATTTGCTCGGGGGTCGGCTGCGGACGGTTGCCCCGCCCACCAGGCCCCCCCTGCCCTGGAGCTCCCTGACCCGGAGCGAACCCACCGCCGCCCCCTTGACCAGGAGCGAATCCACCGCCCCCTTGACCCGGAGCGAATCCACCACCCCCTTGACCGGGAGCGAATCCACCACCCCCTTGACCGGGAGCGAATCCACCACCCCCCTGCCCGGGAGCGAATCCACCCGGCGCGAATCCACCGGGGGCCTGTCCGGGGACGGGGTTGCCCTGTTGAGCGGGAGCGTTCGCCCCGCCCGCCTGACGATTCCCTCGGGCACCGAATCCCATCTTGGCTCGCATGTCTTGCATGCGTTTGTTTTGGGATTCGGAGAGCTTGGCGATTTCGGCCCGTTGCTCCTTGTCGGCTTTGATGTCGTCTTGAACGGCCACATTCGATGCGAGCCCGAGCAGGCCGCCACCGAAGCCGCCAAAGCCACCGCGTCCACCGGGCCCACCGGGTCCTCCAGGACCACCACGTCCGCCCCCACGGGGACCACCGCCGCCCGCTCCGCCCCCCTGGGGCTGCTGAGCCTGTTGTTGCCTCGCGAAAACCGGGGAGGCGAGAAGCAGCGTCAATGTGACGAGCCCCGACGCCAACGAGAGTCGTCGAATTCGGATCATGGTGGAATCCTCGTAACCAACAGCCAGTGCCTGGAATGTCAATCGCGCCGTCACCGACGTCTTGAGCATCCCTCAATAATTCATGTAGCGATTTCGTGGTCGCCGCTGGCCGAACTGAATTTGGACAACTTTCACGATTCTCCCACGAGCCGTGATCGCATGCAAGTTTCACGCATGACTCGCGAGATCGGGACGCTAGCGCCCGAGCGAGGGCTGAAGGACGAGCCAGGCCAGAAGCGAGACGGCGATGGCCAGCGTGGTGCCGCGGACCAGGATGCGATAGAGGATGAATCGCCGTTTGAGGCCGATCTCGCCGAGCGCTAGATCGTTACTCAAGATCAACCGGGCATTGGCGTTGCGTTCCAGGCTGGCGAGTACATTCATGCCGACTAAGTGGACCAGCCAGAGGATCAGGAACCCTACCCCTTGCTCGATCCAGGCTTGCCAGGGGACGGAGGAGCGGCGGATTCGGGCCCAGGAAAAGAGGGGTTCGGGCGGATGCGCGGAGAGGACATCGATTCGCGTTGTTTGGGTCGCGGATGAGGCGGAATCGGCGACCTTGAGCGTCAGGGTTAGCGAGACCTCGGTGGGGGTGGCCGGCGTACCCTCGAGCCTGCCCGAGTCGGGGTCGAGGGTGAGCCAGTCGGGGCTCTCGCCCAGGACCGACCAGTGGGGCTCGCCCTGGACGCCGGTCGCGGCCAGGGCCAGGCGATAGGGCCGGCCAGCGATGGCGTCGGGCAAGACGTCGGGGGTCGTGATCGCGAGTGGGCGCTTGGGCTCGGTCTTTTCCCGCGATTCCTGGCCGAGCTCGGTCGCCTTGGGAATCAAGGCCATGATGACCATGGTCAAGAGCAAGATAAAAAGGAGCGCGCCCGTGAGCTTGGTCACGACGACCGCGACGAACGAATCCTCGCCGGAGCCGCCGAATTCAATGCCCGATCCGCCTCCGCGCCTGGAACGACGCATAGTCTCCTCGTTATCTTTTTCTGGGCGCTCCCGGTCAGGCCACGCGGATCGAATCGCCGCGATTGGAGCCTGGCTCGGCGCGTTCGTCGAATAGTTTCTTGACGATGTTGCGATAGAGGGCGTTGCCCTGTTCCATGCTGACGTTCAGGAGCTCAAGCGCGTCGCGCAGACTGTTGAGACTGCGCGCGAGCTGTTCCTGAGTCGCCTTGCTGGAACGTTCATAGGCGGCCGACCATGAGCCGGCGAGCGATTCCACGGCCAGGTAGCTTCGCTCGACGCCCCGTTTGATCTCGTCCAGACGTTCGTCGCCCAGGTTGGCCTCGGCCAGGAGCGACTCGATTCGCGACAGGCTATTCGAGCCCTTGCGAAGCGATTCGCCCGCCGCGGCCAGAGACTCAAGCTCCGCCCCGATCCGGGCGATCTGGATCGCGCCACGCTCGAATGATTCCAGGGAACGAGGCAAGAGCTCGACCGATTGCGTGAACTGATTGATCGGCGCGGACAGTTGCTCGCCCAGCGAATCGGCCTGGGCCTTGAGGGCGGCCACGGCGGGCGCGAAGATCTCGGCGAGCTTGGCCGTCATCTCGTCGAATCGAGGCGCCAGCGCCAGCGTGAGCTGGTCGGCCGTCGAATCCCCCATGGCGACCCGTGGCAGGGCATGGTCGACAATCCAGCGATCCACCCGAGCCAACAGGTCCTCCGACCGGCGATGCACCAAGGTCTGCACCAGCATCAAGGCCGCGCTCAAGAACAACGCCAACAGCGTGCTATCGAACGCAATCTGAAGCGCGGCCGTCACGCTCGTGAGGTTGCTCAGAAAGGCGTCCAGATCCCGCACCAAGGGGAGCACCCTGCTGATATTCATGAGCGCTTTCGAGATACCCTCGACCGTCCCAATGAATCCAATCACCGGCAGAAGATAGAGAATATAGCGAGTCAGGGTAAAGCGGGCGACCATCTGTTCCTGATCAAGCCCGGAGCTTTCGCGATTGACCTCCATCAACTGGCTGACGGTCGGTCGGCGGCTCTCCTTGAGGAATCCGGCGAGCTGCCGGACGCGCTGGCCTAGGATCAAATTGGACTCGGGCACCGTGGGTTCGTCGGGCCCGATCACCTGGGTGGGGGTGGAGGCGGCCTTGATCATGTGCAAGAGGGCGGGCGTTTCGTCGAAGCCCTTTTCGTCGCGCCAGAGCCGCCCGAGTTCGCGGGCCAGGGTCAGGACGGCCCAGAAATAGATGGCGGTCCCGACGTACTGCTCCCAGCCGCGCTTGAACATGAGGGTGGGATTGAAGACCATGAGGCCGATCGGAAAGGCCAGGGCCAGGGCCAGCATGGCTAGGACCGTGACATAATTCCAGGTGGGGCGTGTTTCTGAGTGTTTCGCCATCGGCCGAGTCCTTTCTGGCGACGGGCACGCGCTTGAATTGGGCGCGGGCGAATCCATGATCGGGTCGGGCATGGTATCGCCGGGTTTCGCCGGTTCGTCAAGGCCAGCGCGATCGTGCTGGGCGTCAAAATCGACGCCGACGGTTTCCCCGGAATCATCGGAAGCGTGGCTTCGTGGACTTGAGGGAATCCTCGCCCAGGCCTGTGTGAAGGGCTGGGGTGCCTATTTCGAGGCTGTCGGCGCTGGCTTGGCGGTGGTGGTCGAGCCGGGGTCCTGGCGGTAGATCAAGACCCGATCGTGGATGACCAAGACGATGTCGGTCTTGCGATCGCCGTTGATATCGCCCAGGACCATGTCGCGGGGCTCGATCAGGTCGGCGACGTTGCGAAACGTCTTTTTTTCATAGATTTTGAACGTGATGGCGTGGAGCAGGTCTTTTTCGCCGGTGAAGCTGGCGATTTCGAGGGATTGCTCGGCGGTGTCGCTGAAGACGACGTCGGGGACGCCGTCGCCGTTGACGTCGCCGGCGGCGAGGTCGGAGAGCCTGGCCTTGGTTCGCTTGGACTCGTAATCGGCGATGGGCTTCAGGCGGAGGCCCTTGCGCCCGGTCTGGAGGAGTCCGAACCGATCGGTTCCGGCGATCAGCAGGTCGTCGCGTTTGTCGCCGTCGAAGTCCGCGACGTGGAGCCCGTCAAACGCGATCGCGCCGGTGAGCAGCCGGCCGGCGGGCCGGTAGACGCCGTCCTTGCGGGCGAGAAAGATCAGCGACTTGCTGGATTTGTCAAACGCGACGATTTCCTTGGTCCCGTCGCCGTCGACATCGAGCGCGACGGCCCCTTGAAGCACCGCGCCGGCCTGGCCGGCGTTGTATTGGTCCTTGACGATCCAGTGGTCCTGGGGATCGAGCAAGAGTCGCCGGGCGAAGGTATTCTGGGCGACCAGGATCGCGGGTCCGTCGAGCTGGGTGAGGGAGAGGCCCGCCGGGGTCGCGCTGGCGAACGCGCCTAATGAATCGATCGGTCGTGGAGCGCCCTCCTTTCGGCTCGACAGCAGGGTCGGCGGCCCGTAGGAATTGAAGATCACCACGTCGAGCAGGCCGTCCTGATTGACGTCGATGAGCGTCATCGCGGCGGGAGTATTCTTGATCGAGGGGAGATCGAGAAAGGCCTGTTTGCCCCAGCGCCCGTGCTGGAACGTGTCGGTCTTGTCGGCGGCGAGCCAGCGAAGGACGAACTTGTCAGCGCCCGGGGCCGTGCGGGCGACATAGACGACATCGGCGAGCGTGTCGCCGTTGAAGTCGCCGACGTCCATCGCGACGGGGTCGCCCTCGACGGGGAGCGGGGTGGGAAAAGACAAGCGGCCGTTCTCAAACGTGGATCGACCGATCTGTTTCTCGGAGTCGGAGAGCACATACAGTGCCTCTCCCTTGCCATGCCGCGTGGGGGCGGAACGGGCGACCCGGCTTCCCGAGAGGCTGGGGAACGATCGGCCGTTGGAGAGACCGACTTGCCGCGATTGGAGATAGGTCCAGACCTGGGCGTTGGCGGGGTCGGTGACGGTGACGTCGACCTGGCCGTCGCCATCCAGGTCGCCGACCGAAAGCGATCGCCCGCGCTCTCCACCCAAGGGGAGCGCGAAAAACGAGAGTCGACCCAGCTTTTCGGATTCGTCGGTGCCGGATTCGTCGAGGGTGAGCACGCGAGCGCGACTGGTCTGCCCCTCAAGGGCCAGGATTTCGACACCCCCCTTGCCGTCCATCTGGCCAAAGGAAATCGCGCGGGGTGTTTCGCCGGTGAATCGCTGTTCCGGGCCGAGCTTTTTCTCGACCGTGGCGAACCGCGCGTGGTAGGGGTGCTCGCCGCTCGAATCGAGCATGACGAGATCCTTGGCACCGTCGCCGTTCAGGTCGACGGCCTTGATCAACCATGGGCTCGCGGCGGTGTGGGGAACCCGCTCAGGCTCGGACATCGTCCCCGCCGTCGGCTGATAGACGAAAATCAGCTCTTTTTCCGCGAGCAGGGCCACGTCGTCCCGGCCGTCCTGATCGAAATCGCCGATCGCCATCGATCCCGATCGTTCCGAGGCCTCGCCAATGGCGATTTTCTTGGGAGCACTAAAGTGGCCGTTGCCCTCGTTGTAGAGAATCTGGAGCTCGGCCGGAGCGCCGAAAAAAACGATGTCGGCTTTGCCGTCACCATTGAAATCACCCGTCTCGAGGCTCTCGACCTGCTTGTTAACCGGGATCGAGACGAGCCGCATCCGATGGTCGTAATCGAGCTCGTTGATGTCCTTGCGAAATGGCCGGTCGCTCTTGTCGTCGGCCGGTTTCTTGCTGGAAAGGAGCAGGTCGATCCGTGATCGCCGGTTGTTCGAGACGATCACGTCGCTCGCCCCGTCGCCATCAAGGTCCTTGAGCGCGAGATTGCCGATGCCATTGTCGAGCTTATAAAGCTCGATCGGCAGGAACCCGAAATAATCGGCGAGCCGCTCGGAAGGGGGATCCGCGGCGGCCGACCGGCCCCAGGTGAACCCCGCGACGACAAACACAAGACCGAGCATCGAAAGAGCCGAGCGATTCATGGTTGCGCCCAAGGTGATCATGCGTCAGGAGATGCCTACGGAACCACACTAAAGCCACGGCCCCGTCTTGACAAGAGCGCGGGAGGGCCGGCCTGGCCGCCGCCGTCCTGGCCGATCCGTGGTTTTTCCCTTGCTACGGCATGGTTCTTAAGAAGAGCGCCTTCTCGGGGGGGGAGACATTCCGCGTTGTCGCAATTGCCTCTGGCCGGACCATGTCCTAGGTATTCGTGAGAGCGGCCAGGATGAATTTGCTTCACACCCCACTCGCGGTTCGCGGTCGAATCGCTGGCGAGGCTGAAATGCGATACGGCACCAGGGGATACTTGACCGTCGGAGCCGGGGTCGCCTGGCTGGCGGCGCTGGCGTTGGCGGGACGCGAGGGGGTCGGGACGACGGTTGGGTCGATTGTTTCCTGGAAGCCCGCCGCCACGAAGCATCTCGTCACTCCGGACCAGCTCCTCGAATGCGGGGGCAAGTCGGATCGGCCCGTCGAACCGCTCTCGTCCATGGCCCATGATGGTGGGCGATTCCGTTGGCCCTCGGTGGGGGTGGCACGGCCGCTGGTCATGATCTTCATCAAGCGAGATTGTCCGTGCAGCGTGGAATTCGAGCCGCTGTTTCATCGGCTCGAGGAGCGATATCGGGATGTCGCGGACTTTGTCGGCGTCATTGACGCCGGCGTGGACCAGGCCCGTGCCTACGCCGTGGCCAATCGAGTCCCCTATCGCGTCCTCGCCGACCCGGAAGGGGCGATCATCGGGCGGTTTGAAGCCAAGCACGGCGGTTACGTCGCGCTTCTGGGTCCGGGTGCCCGGATCGACACACTTTGGCCGGGGTGTTCGGCGGAGATGATGCGTTCCCTGGGTTCGCGGCTCGCGGCCCTGGGTGCCAGTCCAGAGCGTTCGCTTGATCTTTCCGGGGCACCCAAGGTGCTCACGACGGGGTGTCCGTTCAGGTTGTGATTCGCGCCACTCACGGGTCCCGTGATCACGGGCGAGAGGAACATGGGATGTCAGGATCGATTGATCGTCGGCGATTGTTTCAGCTTTTAGGCGGGAGCGTGATCGGGGGCGGGGCCTACGCCGGTCTTGGGTACGCGGCCCGGCAAGAGCGCAAGGCCGAGGAAAACGATTGCCGCGGAGGCAAGCTCTGGGATCTGCATCACGACCTCTTCGGGAGCGGGATCCTGCTGAGTCCGCAGAAGCTCGGCGGCGGCACCCACGCGGTGGACCTCGCCACCAACCGGACGCTCGCCTGGATCTCATACTGGAATTACGGGGATACCTGCCCGATCTCGCACCATCTGGCCGCGTACCCTTCCGACGACCCTCGCAAGGGATTCGAGTTCATCAACTCGACCCAGGGGGGTGAAAATGTCCTGATTTATGGAATCCCTACCCGGATCAAGGAGAAAGGTCTTTTAGAGGGGAACGGACAGGGGAATCATCTCTATCGGGTAAGGTACGACGGCGCTCAGATGACGCTGGTCGAGGACGTGGCCGAGAGCACGGGGATCGGGCTGGGCGTCCACACCGTGATCTACCCGGACGCCCAGGGTTTCGCGGGCGCGGACGGCCAGAAAGACATCACCGCGTTTTTCGACCGACCCCGCGGGACCGAGAAGACGAAGGTCCAGATGGCCTTCCGGGGCGACTGGAAGGCCAAGGACACCTCGTCCCTGGAGCGTGCCTGGTTGGGCGGTGGCACCCTGCGCTTCACGCGACTGGTCGAGCCAAGCGAGACGGGCAAATACGAGCTCGAGGGCTCGAAAGGGAACAAGATCAATTGGGAGATGGCACCGATGTCGGAGCTCCTGGTCGAGCGCGGCCAGATTCCCGGCGATTCACCTTCGTCCCTGACCGGGCTCGACGCGGTGGTGCATCATCCGGGCAATCGCTGGTCGGCGGTGATCTTGCGGATGTGCTCGGCCGCGCTGATTGTCGACCGCGCGAACTGGGAGCCGGTGGCCTGCCTGCACATGCCCAAGGGCTCTCCCGGCAACCTGCCGGTCAAGAAGGTCGGCTCCGGGCCCGACGCCTGGGAGGTGACCTTCGATGATGTCAAGAACCCCGCCCACGAAGCCGGCTTCTCGCCAGACGGAAAGTCGTTCGTGATGATGAACAACCTCCGCCAAAACAATATTCCCGTCTTCGATACCTCCGACCCAGACCCCAGGCGCTGGAAAAAGGTCACGTATGTCGAGGACCCAGACTGGACCGGACAGTATCCCAGCCCGTTCCATCTCTGCTTTTCCATGGACCGGACCAAGATGTTTCTCTCGGTACTCGCCCCCAAGCCGCGCGATAGCGAGGTCTGGGTGGTCGACGCCAGGACCTGGAAAGTCATCAAGAAATTCCGGAACGTCGGACCCGACTGCCAAACCATGGCGGTAAGCTATGACGGCAAGTACGTCTTTCAGATCTTCAGTGGATTCCAGCGACTCTCATGCGGCCTGTTCGTGTTCACGCAGGACACGCTTGAGCCGGTCGGTTACTTCCCGAACTTTGGCGGCCACCACGACTGCGTGGTCGTGCCGACGAAGGTCGAGCACCTTCTGAACAGCCGCTGCACAACCCTCTGAGTCTCACATGCCCCAAACGGCTCGTCGACTCCATGCCCGGATCGCGCTTCAGGACCTCAGCCGGCGGCCGACGCGCACGCTCCTCTTGGCGCTTGCCGTCGCGTTGGGGACGGGGGCGGTTTTTGGCGTCGTCACCTTGCTCCAGGGGATCGAGCGGAGCATGACCGCGGGCTTCCGGCGGCTGGGGGCGGACCTGCTCGTCGTGCCCCAGGCGACGCTGGTGAATTTGACCGGCGCGCTCCTGACCCTCGAGCCGACGACGGAGACGGTCGACCTTCACCTGGCCGACGAGCTGGCGCGAATTCCAGGGGTCGAAATGGTCGCGCCCCAGACGATGATTCGCGTTCCGTCACCTGGCGGCGGCCATGGTGGGTTGGTGGATCTGATCGCGTTCGACCCGTCGCGGGACTTCACGGTCATGCCCTGGCTCGCCTCGCGACCAGGCCGCCCGCTGGGCCTTCGCGAGGTCATCCTGGGGGGCCGTCGCACGGAGCGCGTCGGCGACACGATCCCGCTTCGTGAGCAAGGCTTATCGGTGTACGGCAGGCTCGAGATCACCGGCGTGGGGCCGTTTGATCATGGTCTTTTCGTCACGTACGAGACGGCAACGACCCTGATCGGCGCGGGTCGGGCCTCGGGCGGTCGGATCATCGTCGGCGATCCTGGCCGAGCGTCAGCGCTCCTGATTCTGCTCGCCAACGGAGCCACGCCGGAGCGCTCGCGGTTCGCGATCGCCCAGCGGCCTGGGATCAAGATCGTCGCGGGGGGCTCGACCACGACCTCGATCCGTCGGGGGTCGTCCGTGCTCCTGGGGAGCGGGCTCGCCCTGGTCGCCGTCTTCCTGATGAGCACCGGGCTCCTGGTTGGCTTGCTCTTCTCTTCCATCATCGCGGAACGATCTCGCGAGGTCGGCTTGCTCATCGCACTTGGTTGTAGACGCATGCATATGATCAAAATGTTTCTCATTGAGGCCGCCGTCACGACGGGACTGGGCGGATTGCTCGGCGTCGCGCTGGGGGCCGGCCTCTTGCTCGTCTTTAGGCGCTCGGTGGGGTATTATTTCGAGATGGTTCGCGTCGGGTTTGACTGGCCGCCGATCGAAACCATCGTCGCGACCGCCGGCGGTTGCGTGTTGCTCGCGGTGGGGGTTGGTCTGCTCGGTGTCAGCCTGCCGGCCTGGCTCGCCGGGGGGCGAGAGCCCTATCAATTGATCCGCGGCGAGGCACATTAACATGCTTCAGGCCCGGAATCTCTCGAGGAGATACGCGGCGGAATCGGGCCTGGTCGAGGCGGTCCGCGACATCAGCCTCGGGCTCGAGCCTGGCAGGTTCCTGGCCATCGTCGGCCGGTCTGGGTCTGGAAAGTCGACCTTGCTCGCGATGCTGGCGGGACTCTGTCGCCCGACATCGGGCGAGGTCTTGTGGAACGGCGTCGACCTCTGGACCCTCACGGAGGCCGAGCGGGCGGCGTTCCGGAATCGCGAGGTCGGGCTGGTCTTCCAGTTCGCGAGCCTGCTCCCCACGCTTCGGGTCGTGGACAATGTCGCCCTGCCCGCGCTCATGGGGGGGACCGACGAGGACAAGGCTTATCACCGGGCGGCGGAGTTGCTGGCTCGGGTCGGGCTCAGCGACCGCGCGAACGCCTACCCTCCCGAGCTTTCGGGCGGTGAACAGCGGCGAGCCGCGCTGGCGCGGGCCATCATGAGCGCGCCTCCGATCCTCCTGGCCGATGAGCCAACGAGCGACCTCGACGAGGACAACGAGGCCGAGGTCCTTGAACTTCTGGAGGAATTCCACCGTCGTGATCGCGTCGCCCTGGTCATCGTCACCCACGACCCGGCGATCGCCAGGCGCGCGGACCGAGTCGTCGAAATCCGCGACGGCACCATCGTCAGGACGTGGGCTGGAGCGGGTCCCATCGCCATTCCCGCCGTTGCCTCGCCACCTGGCGCACCGGCCCGCCCGTTCGTACAACCGAACCCATCCCCGGGCCTTCCCGACCAGACATCAAGGCCGCCGGCTCGCCTGGGATCTGGCTTTGGGCCCTGGCTGCTCGCGGTGTCCGCGTGGGTCGTCCCCGCGGTGTTCGTCGCGCTCGCGCTCAATCAGGGTGTCGCCCTTCAACAGAGTCACGCCTTGCGTGAACAGCGTGAGGCCCGGTCCGCGCTCGAGGACGCCGCCCTGCTCTGGCTGCGGGCCGACATCGACGACATCGCCTACGCGCCGGGATCAAGCTATTCCTTGACTCTCTCGCTTGAGAACCTCGCGCCTGGCCGGGGCGTCCTGGCCATGTCGCCGGTCGCGCGGGCGTATGTGCAAACGGGTCTCAACTGGCGGGAGGTTTCGCTCAAGTCGGTGGATGGCCAGGAGGGGCGAGTCAATCCGATCAACGGACGGCGAATCTATCGCTTCGAGCTCGACCCCGATGTTAAGGATTACACGGAATTGCTCGCGGGTTATATGCACGTACGAATCACCAGCGCGACGGTCGTCAGCCAAGGGAACGAGCCGGGCGACGACCTGGTGGAGCGACTGGATGACTTTTACGTCCATCTCAAGCCCCATGGCGCAGATGACGAGGCGATCCTGCGCAAGACCCGGTTTCCAGGGAAACCCCCACTCTGGATTCCGATGCCCCCGCATTGACAGGCTAAAACGCGACCTCGCCTGTCGATCGAAACAGCCGATTGCCAGCCTCGGGTCCGACCTTGATTCGCGTTACGTCTTGAGGACCGCCAGCGACGGATGGTCCAGGAGCTGGAACTCCTGGGCGCGGCTGGCGATGGTCTCGCCGCGCTGGTGGATGTGCGATTCGGCGATCGGGCCCAGGCGGCCCGACGCGGCCACGAGATACCCCACTCGCCACGGATTGAAACCCATCAGCCGGGTACAGGTGGCGTCAACCGCCGGGAGATTGGTCCCCATGACCAGGACCCCCATGGTCCGGGCCGGTCCCATCAAGGGGCCGTCCCCTTCCATGGCGACGATCCCATCCACGATCGCCAGGGACGGCCTGACCGCCGCGACGATATCGAGGATCGAGGGACCGATGCCGGCGAAATGCAACACATTCTTGGGCCAGCCGTAAACCACGCCTGGCATCGCGCCGAACAAGTTTTTCATGGACAGGGTGACGCCAACCCAGTGATGGGTTTTCATTTTTGGAAGCGAGACAACCAGATCGGCATCGACCAGGGTCCGGGGAAGCGCGAGCCGGCGGAGCGAGGTTTCACGGAGTCGGTTTGGCTTCGAGTCAATCTCGTCTTGGTTGAGGTCGACGAAGGGGAGTTTTGCTTCCTTGAGGATGGGATAGAGCCCGGACTCATCGACGACCAGCATGGCGTCTCGGCAGTGGCCGGGTCCCTCGCCCACGCGGACCTCCGCCGCGCCCCAGGATCGAAACGCGAGGGCGACGGCGCGCACGACCAGGGGGTGGGTGTTGATCTGAGGCCTGCCGAGGCTGGTTTCGACCAGGTTGGGCTTGAGCAAGACCCGCTTTCCCTTGACCCAGGCTGGGCCGAGACCGAGCTCGGCAAGGCCGCGCTTGACGACGGACTCAAGGTCGACATCGTATCCTGGGGCGTCGGCGATCACGACGTCGGCCCGCCGCGACCATTCGTTCCAATCGGCGATCTGTTTGCCGCCGGCGCCAAGGGCGATGGCCCCTCCCATTCCCGTCAAGAGTTGACGACGGCTCAATCGATGTCGCGAAACGGGGTTCATCGGCGGTCTCGAATCGGTTCGTGGGGAGGCGACTTTGAGTTGGTTGGTAAGAAAAGCCTCGTGCCAGCCTCGGAGGCCGCGAGCAAGAGCAGGGCGAGACTGGCCGGGGATTGGTCGCGTTCCTGGCAGAGCTCATGGGCCTGGGCGAGCCAGACGTCGGCCTCCGTGGGATAGGCGTCCCACGCGCGTAGCGCGATCAACCCCCAGCCGAGCGAGGCGGCCGAGCGGATGGTCTTGAGCGCGTCACTGAGATAATCGACGGCGCGCGACGTCACGATCGATCGTTCGCCCCTGACGGCGAGCGCGATCAGCGCCAGCGCCGTGGATGTTGGCTGGGGCCTGAGCTCCCGCCCGAAGACGGCCTTGTTGCCGGCGTTCCAGCCGCCACCGTTAAGGGCGCGTTCATGGATCATCGCGACGGCCTCGAGACAGCGGGGATGGCGCTCCTCACCCTCGAGGGCGAGGGCGATCAGGGCCAGGGCGGTCGGCTCGATCCACGTGAACGTTCCCTGGACCCAGGGCCAGCCGCCAGGATCCTCGCCGGCGGAGGAAGGCTCATCCGATCCCGAGTCGAGCAGCCATCCGCGGGCCAGGACACGCGCTTCGGGATGGATGTCGAGAACGTTCCAGGAAAGGATGGCGAACGAGGTGGGCCAGCTTGATTCCTCAAGCCCGGCCGAGAGTGGTAGCCCGCCTCTGGGATTCTGGAGCCCCGCCATCCAATCGCAGGCTTGAACGGCGATGGACCTGGCGGCCGGGGAGTCGTCGTCGCGGGTCAGGGCGAGCAAGGCCAGCGCGGTCGGCTCGACCCGGGGCGAGCCCGAGGGATCGCGCCCCCAGGCCCCGTCTCGAGCCCGACGTCCGTCCAAGATTGTCCGCCGCGCGGTCGTGCGCCAGTCCACGGGTCTCTTCCCAGTCTTCTTGAGTGCTTTCGCCGATCGCGAACTACCCGCTTAATCGCGGAGAACCAAGAAATCTAGCTCACGGAATCGATCCCACGGCCAGTTTCGCCGCGAACCCGCCCCATGAGCGCGGGGGCGTGGCACGAGAGCGGCGCGCGCGTGGATTCGCGCCCCGATCGCCACGAGCTGGTGAGCGACGGAGAAAAAAAACCCACCGGAATTCGCTGGCGTCCAAGAAAGTGGCCTAGGTTTGGAGTGTGCTCAACGATCTGAAGGTCACGGCGAGGTTGTGAGCCATCGCGTGACGTCGAGATCAGAACCGAGAGCCGCTCCGTGAGATGTGACAAGCAACGTCATCAGGATCTTGTGGGAATCCTCACGCACCCTAGCCAAGAGAGAGAGTCCAACCATGAGCAACATGATCAATCGGGTTCAGCGTTTCATCGAAAGTGAAGACGGCCCCACGGCGGTCGAGTATGCCGTGATGGTGGGTCTGATCGTGGTCGCGATCGTGGCCGTCGTCGGACGTTTGGCGAGCAGCATCAGCGCGACCTTCAGCACGGTCAGCAGCACCCTCTCGTAACCTTTACCCCGATCCTAATCCCTCTGGCGACACATCGGGTTCGTCCTCGACCCTCCGCTCCCCGTGTGATCTCCCCGACCCAGGATCTAGGAGCCTTTCATGAGTCGAGCCGTGGTAATCCTTCGACGGTTCCTCGAGAGCGACGACGGCCCGACGGCCGTCGAATACGCAGTGATGGTCGGCCTGATCGTGGTCGCGATTGTCGCGGTCGTAGGCCAACTCGCCCAGAGCATCAGCGCGACGTTTAGCACGGTAAGCAGCACCCTGAGTTGACCTGGACGCCCCCGCGTCGAGTGGACACGGACGCCACTCGAGCAACCTCTATCCGGGGGCGGCCGCTCGATCGACTCTCCCAGGACGAGGCGCGGGACGGACACCCGCGCCTCGTTTTTCGATGCGCATTGGATAAGCTCGAACGATTGTCTACATACACAGTAATGTTACATGGCGGCTTCCGCGCGCGCCCAAGGAGCGGTTCATGTGGCGAATGATCGGCGTGATAGGCTCGTTTCTCCGACGCGAGGATGGACCGACCGCGGCCGAGTACGCGCTCATGGCGGGTTTTATCATCGTGGTGGTCTCGGCCGTGATTGGCCGGCTGGGAGGGATGGTAAGTGCCTCGTTCAGCACGGTTTCGAGCATGGTAAGTTAGCCCGCGGCCGGATCCCTCCGCGTGTTGGAAGTCGCTGGTTCGAGGGCCAGGGATTCCCTTGATCACGGAATTCAATCGACATCGCGACGGGCGTGAAAACGCGTTCTACGCTTGGTCGTGATTCGTTCGTTTCGTGACATTAACGAGGAGGCGAGGATGTGTAACGCTCTCAAAGTGACTCGACGATTCCTGGCCGACGAGAGTGGTCCGACGGCGGTTGAGTACGCCGTGATGGTGGGTTTGATCGTGGTCGCGATCATCGCGGTCGTGACGGCGATGAGCCGGCGGATGAGCGGGACCTTCAGCACGGTGAGCAGCACGATCAGTTGACACCTGGGCGAGCCGATTGCTCG
>JAKBAP010000360.1 GCA_021808995.1 Planctomycetota bacterium
AGGTTTTGACCCTCGGGAGCGACATCGCGGTCGTGAAAGGCATAATACGGGGCCCCGATTTTCTCGAAAAATTCAAACGCCGCCCGCGCGGTCCGCTTGGCGTTTTCGACCGAGCCCGAACCGTCATCCCAGGGGCGGACGGCCGTCGGTAAGCCAAATGGGTCCGATAGCCCATTCTTGAACGTGTGCCAGTACACGACCGAAAACCGCAGATGCTCCCGCATGGTCTTGCCGTCGAGAACCTCGTCGGCGTTATAGTGCTTGAATTCCAGCGGATTCCGCGATTTCGGTCCGCCGTAGACGATCTTGGGCGCGTCGGGGAAAAACTCGGCCATCGACGGGATCTCTCCAGGGAAGACGAGGCTGACGATTGATCAACCTTCGATTACAACAATCTAAGGGGCCCCGTCGCGTCCGACAACCCCTCACTCAACCGCGTCTCGAGCTTCCCGGTCCGGACGGTCGTCTTGCGATCCCTGGGCGAGCCTGTTATTTTCGAATGATCGCTGGCGCGGGCCCCTCGTGGCCTGGCGTCCTCGGGCGGCTAACTCAGCGGTTAGAGTGCCATCCTCACACGGTGGAAGTCATAGGTTCGAATCCTATGCCGCCCAATAGACTTACGACGATAACCCCACGCGAGGCTGGTCGATCGGTGCCCCCATGCCCGGCTTCGCGTGGAACGAGACCGACGTCATCGAATGCCGGGTCCGAGCCTCGAACGTAACCCCGAGGCCCTCGCGTCAACCGTTCGGGCATCGTTGTCGCCGAATTCAGCCTGTCGAGAATCCCTCCTCTTCGACGCCTGTGAGTGCGTGGTGGCAACGCCCGTGAGCAGAACACGGGGCCGCGAGGCGAACTGTTGGTCGGAGGACGGAATTCGGTTTAGAGTGGTGCCGGGAGGGCCCAGGCCATGCTTTTGACCATCGAAGGTACATTCAAGGACGGGAAGGTGGAATTCAGCGAGACTCCGACGGGACCGCGCGAGGCCAAGGTTCTCGTGACCTTCCTGGTGCCCGACCATGCCAAGCCGAGTCCCCGGATGATGAGCTTCGGCCAGTTTTCTGGCCCGAAGGAAAAAATGTCCACCGAGGAGGACTTCCGCGTCGCGGAGTGGCGTGGCGATCATGGGGATGAAAACTTAATTCATCGTGGATACGCATGCCCTCGTATGGCATCTCGAGGGTAATCCGTGTCTGGGTTCCGTCGCGAAAGCCATCCTGGCGGACCCTAGGAGTGAGTTGGCGCTGCCGATCATTGCCCTCGCCGAGGCGTGCTGGATGGTCGAACATGGTAAATCCACGATCTCAAATGTGCTTGATTTGCTCGCGGCCGTGGACGACGATCCGAGACTCGAGATCATTCCATTGAATCGAGAGCATCTGGACCGCAACGCTCCGTAGGGCGATTCCTCCTCGCGGGGTTTTCCAGTAGCCGTCGAGACGGATCTGTCGGCTTGGTGGGTGGTAGGGGTTTGCTTCAGTGGTCCGTTCTCGGCACGATGGATTCGTGGATCGTGCCCGGCGGCCAGAAATCGCGCCCGACCATCACTCGGAGACCCACTGATGACTCGCCCAGGTCGAACTCGGCTCGTGATTGTCGCGACTCTTGCCCTCGCACCCCTGCCCCGATTATCACGCGCCGACGAGCCAGCCGCCAGGCCCGCCGACCCTGGGCGGCGGCTCGAACGGACCTGCTTCCAGACCCACGCCCGGTGGGACGGCAAGATCCAGCTTCGGTCCGATGTCGCGATCTGCTATGGCATTGATTCCAGCCTTCCCGAACGGATCGCCCAGTGGAAGGCCCAGGGCTACGTGACCCACCTGATGACCGGGGTCTCGTGGGGTCAGTACCAGGACTATCTCTACGGCCGGTTCGACGGCGTCCGGCACGTCGATGAGGCCCAGACCGAGCGCGACGGCAAGGTCATCTCGCACGGCGGCGACGTCTATTACATGTCGCCCGGCGAAAGCTATGGCAAGTTTCTCTGCCAGGGGGTCAAGCGAGCCATGGACGCCGGCGCGGAGGCCGTTCACCTGGAAGAGCCCGAGTTCTGGGTCCGCGGCGGGTATTCCGAGGGGTTCAAGCGAGAATGGAAGGCCCATTTCGGCGAGGAATGGATCCCCCCCCATTCGTCCCCAGACGCCCAGTATCGGGCGTCGGAGCTCAAGTATTTCCTTTACGGGCGGGCGCTCAAACAGGTGTTCGACTTTGTCAAGACGGAGAACGCGCGGACGGGGCGCCACGTGAAGTGCTATGTGCCGACCCACAGCCTGATCAATTACGCGCACTGGAAGATCGTCAGCCCTGAATCGAGCCTGATCAAGGTCGGTGCCGACGGCTTCATCGCCCAGGTCTGGACAGGCACCGCCAGGACCCCCAACGTTTACCAGGGCGTGACCAAGGAACGGACCTTCGAGACCGCTTTTTTCGAATATGGGGCGATGATGAATGTCGTCCAGGCCAATGGCGGGACCGTCTGGTTCCTCAACGACCCCATTGAGGACAACCCGAATCATTCGTGGGACGACTACAAGACCAACTGGGAAAGCACGCTCACCGCCTCGCTGCTCTGGCCCCAGGTCTGGCGATACGAAGTCATGCCCTGGCCCGAGCGGATCTTTCACGGCCGCTACCCGACCGTCGACCGCGCCCAGCGAAAGCGCGGGCAACGGGTCGAGCGGGTCCCGATCCCGCCCGCCTACGGGACCGAATTGATGACGGTGATCAACGCCCTCAACGACATGGATCAGAAAGACATCGCGTGGGACTGCGGCACGCATGGGATCGGCGTCGTGGTTTCCGATTCGATGATGTTTCAGCGTGGCGAGCCGACCGCGTCGGACGAGCATCTGGGCTCGTTTTACGGGCTGGCGCTGCCGCTGCTCAAGCATGGGATCCCCGCGGAACCGGTCCAGCTCGAGAACGCGACGACCAAGGGCGCGCTCGCCCGGCACAAGGTGCTCGTGATGACCTACGAAGGGATGAAGCCAATGTCGCCCGACGTCCATGACGCCCTGGCCGACTGGGTCAAGGGAGGGGGCGCTCTTGTGTATCTGGGAGACG
The DNA here is from genome assembly GCA_021808995.1 of Planctomycetota bacterium. GTDB lineage: Bacteria > Planctomycetota > Planctomycetia > Isosphaerales > Isosphaeraceae > JAKBAP01. The sequence goes on from JAKBAP010000360.1 coordinate 3,064, forward strand.
ATTCCGACCCCTATAACGCCGTCCGCGCCTGGTGGAACGACCCCAAGGGGCCAAGGATCTATAAATCACCACGCTCGCACCTGTTCGAGCGCCTGGGCCTTCCCTCCGAGGCCGCCGGCTCGCACAAGGTGGGCGCTGGCACCGTCCTTTACGACCCCTCCGGACCGGCCTCGCTCACCTACCGCGCCGATGGCGCGGCGACCTTGCTTTCCCTGGTTAAACGCGCCTGCGAGTCAATCGGCCTGGGATTCACGGAGACCAACCATCTGACGCTCAGGCGTGGGCCTTACGTCGTCGCGGCCGGGCTCGATGAGTCGATCGGTGGCCTGGACGCCGTGCTCAAGGGGCGGTTCCTCGACCTCTTCGACGCGGGCTTGCCGACCTTGAGCTCGGTCGCCCTGACTCCTGGTAGCAGGCGGTTGCTTCTCGACCTCGACAAGATCCCCGGCCCGGGCCCTCTTGTCCTGGCCTCCGCCTGCAAGGTTCTGGGGGCCAAGGCCGAGGCTGGCGGCTCGTACTCGTTCCATGCCGAGGGCCCCGACGACATCGAATCCGTCGTCTGCCTCCGACTGCCGTCACCGCCCAGGTCCGTGAAGGTCGACGGCCAACCCCTTCCCGAGACCGCCAGGAACTGGGAGGCCTCGACCAAAACACTCCGGGTCAGGTTTCCCAACAAAAGCGCGGGACGTCGCGTTGAGATCGATCGTAATTGAATCGTCGGTGGGTTCGTGGAGACCAATCGAGCTCGTCGGCCTCCTTCTCGAGTTTCATGAAGAGTCGACCTCGGGCGATTCCTGGAGTCCTTGAAGCGATTGCCGCCCCACGTGAAGGCCGGACGGAATCAACTCTTCATCCGTGGGGCCTGGAGACTCAACATGCTCGCCATCAAGTACGTCCATTGGCAGGATCGCCGAGTCTTCCTGGGGTATTTGCTGGATTATCCTGACTACTGGACTCAGGGCGATTCCCTGGACGAACTCAAGGACAACCCGATCGATCTGTACAAGGATCTGACGAGCGGCGAGCTGCCAGGGATACGCAAGGTCGATGAACTGGTGATTTCGTGAAGCGGGTCGACCTGCTCCGGACGATCACGGCGATGGGATGCGTCTTGATCCGGCATGGTGGTCGGCACGACTGGTTTCGAAACCCCATCACGGGCGTATCACAGCCGATCCCTCGCTACCGCGAGATGAACGAGCATCTGGCCCGGCACTTCATCGCGATGCTTGGTCCTTCGCCCGACGACGGGACCGGGCTTCGGGAGATCAGGCTTAACATCCGAAGGCCGGAGGGCCGTCATGAGCCCGTTGGTCGCTCACCACGATCAATGAGCAAATCCCGGCGGCACGTCGTCCCGACCCCTTTTCTCCTCTGATCGGGCAAAGGCAAGACGCGCCTCCCCCATCGAGCCATTCCTCAGACCGGCATGACGGGCCGATCCGTCGCCCGTGGCTGCCAATCGTCGGCCAGTACCGCCAAAATGGCGTGAGTCTATCAAACGATATAAAAGTATATAAAATTTATGAAGTACAGCGCGCTATCGCATAACGGCTGAGGCGATAGCGGTTTGTAATTAGAGCTGACTTACATATGGCGCTGTATTGAGGTTGCAGTACAGGATTTGCTCCTGTTTGGATTTTCACGCTGCCCGTGCTGGGAAGCGGTCGCGCCGACGGGCCACGGCACGTCCCGGCGCACTTGACATGTGCCGTATTGGATTATCGATCATGGTTTTGATTCAGACGATTACCTTTCACGAAGAGGACGAGGACCAGCCAGGCTCGCCGGGGGCCCGGCACCATTTCCTGGTCGTCGCAAGTTCCCGCGGCCAAATGGGTGCGGCGTCCGCCGGGATCGTTCCTCTGACGCGAGCTAGCGCGGAGATTATTTCACATATGGGTCTAGATGAGACACCAATCGCGGCGGGCAGCCTTGAAGACGCGATCGGAGTTGCCCAGGACCGCTTGGCCGATCTGCTTCCGGGGCTCGCGCCGGAAGCTCATCGCCTCCCCTTCTGAATGAGACGCCCCTCGGCCGACCCCAGGAACGGCGCACGGCGGCGCGTTTCGAGGGGACAAGACTCCCCGTGGCGGCGGGTGTGGCCTAGGATCCGAGTCGAGGCTCCGCCCTCCCGGGGTGCCCGGGCGCTCAAGCTCGCGCATTGTTTCGCGCTGGGGCAGGACGCCGCGAAAGGCCACGCGGCCGATGAACACGGGCTGCCCGAATCCCAGGCTACCCTTTCCGCTCCCCACAACCCCGGATCTGGCGATCCGCGTGATCGTAGGCGGCCTGAGGCATTGCGTGATCAGCAACGGCTCGGTCGTGGATCCGATCCGACGCGAGGGCTCTTCTGTCTCGACAGCGACTCCTGGAGCCACGACAAT
>JAKBAP010000361.1 GCA_021808995.1 Planctomycetota bacterium
GCAAACCTGTTCTCGGGAGTGATCGCGAACTTCACCGACGACAATACGATGGCCACGGCGGGCGACTTTAGCGCGGTCGTCAACTGGGGAGCTCTGGGCGCGGGCTCCAGCGTGTCGATCATTCCTGGCAGTACCGCCGGCGCGTTTATTGTGCTGGGGACGTTCATTTACGCCGAGGAGACCGGCTCGGCCGTGCAACCGCAACCTTACAATATCGCGGTGACGATCAACGATGCCCCGATCGGCGGCGGATCGATCGCAAGCGTGGGAGGCTTCGCGAGCGTGGCCGACGCGGCGTTGGTGTCGGGGCCGACACTAGGCCTGAGCGTCACCGAGGGAACGACACCGACCGGCGTGGTGCTCGCGAGCTTCGCCGACGCCAACCCGCTCGCCATCGCGGCCGACTTCATCGCCAACGGCGTCGCGGGCGCCGCGACGATCGACTGGGGTGATGGGACGGCCAGCCTGGGGACAATCACTGGACCGGTCGGCGGCCCGTTCACGATCACGGGAACCAAGCCCAGCCCTTACCTCAAGGTCGGCACGTCGGAGATCAAAATCGCCGTCACCGACCTGGGCGGGAAGTCGACCAGCATGGTCGCCAACGCGACGATCACCGAGGCCGGGCTCAATGGTTCCGGGGTCGATGTGGTTGGCACCGAGGGCGAGCCCTTGATCGATCCGATCACGGGATCGACGTCGGTCGAGATCGCGACCTTCACGGATCCCAATACCTCGGCGATCGCGACCGACTTCAGGGCAAGCATCGACTGGGGGGACGGGACGGCGGGCTCCGGAAACGTCATCGCCGACCCGAGCGGCGTCGCCGGGCTGTTCGATGTCTTGGGCTCTCATAAATATGCCAAGGCGGGAACTTACGACATCACGGTTACCATCAACGATAGCGCAGGCGACGCGGGAGGATTCCAACTCCAGATCGATCCCACAGCCGACATCGGCGGCGAGACCTTGGCCCCGGGCCAGTCGTTTCCTCCCTTGCCGGCCAAGGCCAACACGCCGCTCAACAATATTGGGATCGGCACCTTCCTGGTGACCACGCCGACGCCCATCCCGGGTCCCCAGCCCGATTCAGCCGCCGATTTCAGCGTGAGCATCAACTGGGGCGACGGAGTCACGAACGACACCGTCACGGGCAGCGTGAGTATCGTGGGCTCCACCACCGTCGGGGGGAAGGGCTACACCGTGTTCCGGGTTAGCGGCAGCCATACCTACAAGGCGGCCAAGCCGGCTGGCTTCACCGTCGCCGCGACGATCACCGACGACGACGGCACGGATTTCCCGGTCGGCCCTCTGACGGTGATCGTGCAGCCGACCACCTATGCCCTCACCGCCGAGCCGGCCACGGCCAATCTTCCGGAGGGTGTTCCCGAGGACGGCGAGGTGATCGCCACGATTACCGACGCCAACCCCAACGCGGCCTTCGCCCCGCCGACCATCACCAGCGAGAACCCCGACGTCACGGCCGCGAACGCCACCATCGCCCCGGTCGCCGGCTCGAGCAACGTCTACGTCGTCACGGCCGACCTGAGCGGCAACGACGCGACGAATTCAGGCGCGGAGCGCGATGGGGGTGGCCTACTGATCTCAATCACGGATACGAATAGCAATATGTCCACCGCCGTCTCGAGCCAGGCGAATCTCTACGACCCGGTGCTGATCGATCCGGGGGTGAAGGTCCAGGCCGCGCCTGCAAGGTCGTTCCAGGGACCAGTCGCCTCGTTCTCGACCACCGACCCGCGGGCGACCAGCGGCGAATTCTCCGCCGTCATCAACTGGGGCGACGGGCAGTCGTCGAGTGGAACCATCGTCAGCGGGGGCTCGGCCGGTTTCTTGGTCGTCGGCGATCATACCTATGCTACACCCGGGCTTTTTTCGGTCTCCACGACGATCACCAATGACGAAGGGATGACCGTCTCCGACACCAGCACGGCCAGCGTGTCCACGCCGATCAGAGCCCGGGGCGAGGCGATCGCCCCCTTGGCTCGCAAGGCGTTCGCGGGCTCGGTGGCGACTTTTCAGAGCGCGGGCCCGGTCCCGGTCGGCGATTTCTCGGCCTCGATCGCCTGGAGCGACGGCACGTCGTCCCAGGGCGTAATCCTCGGTCGAGGCGCGACGCGGTTCATCGTGCTCGGGTCGCACCGATTCACCCGTCGCATGCGCCTCTCGGGAACCGTGATCATCCTGGAAAACGGCTCGGCCCAGGCGACCCTCGCCATCGGCGGCCGGGTCAATCGCCGGGTTGCCACCGGATACCATACGGCTGCACCGCGGAATCCGACGGACCATCCCCGAAAACCCGATCTTTTCGGCGATCATCCCCAGGGGCCGCATGCGTTCTTCGCCTCTCTTGGTCGGATCGACTGGCGAAAATCTCGCGGCTCAGGCCACACCAAGTCCTGACACCCGGAAGTAAGGTGGGTCGAGCAAAGCAAGGCCCACCAAGGGGCTGGGCCGGCTCGTGCGTGCTCATTCCTGGTATTGCTGGGCCGCTTTCCAAGAGTGGTGGGCCTTTCCAATTGGTGGGCCTCGCTTCGCTCGACCCACCCTACTTTTCAAGCCTTTCCAACTTTTCAAGCCTTTCCAATTGGTGGGCTTTCAGGCTTTTCCCCCCACCATCTCTTCTGGCCGTACCCATTCGTCGAATTGCTCGGCGGTCAGGTAGCCGAGCTCAAGGGCCGAAGCGCGGAGCGTGAGGCCCCCGGCGTGGGCGTGCTTCGCGATCTTGGCCGCCTTGTCATAGCCGATATGGGGATTGAGGGCGGTCACTAACATTAACGATTGCTTGAGCAATTCCTCGATCCGCGCGTGATTGGGCTCGATGCCACCGGCACAGTGCTCGGCGAAGCTCACGCAGGAATCGGACAGCAGTCGGACGCTCCCGAGAAATGCATGAATGATTAAGGGTTTCATCACGTTGAGTTCGAAATTGCCTAGCGCGCCCCCCATGTTGATCGCCACGTCGTTGCCCATCACCTGGCAGACGACCATGGTCATGGCCTCGCTCTGGGTCGGGTTGATCTTGCCGGGCATGATCGAGCTTCCGGGTTCGTTTTCCGGGATCCGGATCTCGCCCAGGCCGCTTCTTGGTCCGGAGGCCATCCAGCGCACGTCATTGGCGATCTTCATGAGCGACGCGGCGAGGGTTTTGATCGCGCCATGGGCGAAGAGCAAGGCGTCGTGGCCCGAGAGCGCCTCGAATTTGTTGGGGGCGGTGACAAAGGGATCGCCGGTGAGGCGGGTGATTTCGGTCGCGACGCGAGTGGCGAACTCGGGATGCGAGTTAAGCCCGGTGCCGACGGCGGTGCCGCCGAGAGCGAGCTCGCACAGTTTGGGGGTTACCTGCGAGATGTGCTCGAGCCCGGCATCCAGCAGGGCCCGCCAGCCGGAGATTTCCTGTCCCAGGGTCAGGGGTGTGGCGTCCATGAGATGCGTCCTGCCGATCTTCACGATGGCGGCGTGGGCCGTTTCCTTGGCCGCCAGCACGTCGCGAAGCATCGTCACCGAGGGGATCAGCTCGGTTCGAAGGGCCGCAACGGCCGCCACGTGCATGCCGGTCGGGAAGACGTCGTTCGATGACTGGCCCATGTTGACGTGGTCGTTGGGGTGGACCTTGCGGCTCTCGCCCCGTTCACCACCCAGGAGCTCGCTCGCGCGGTTGGCGATGACCTCGTTGACGTTCATGTTGGTCTGCGTGCCGCTGCCGGTCTGCCAGACGACCAAGGGGAACTCCTGGTCGTGCTTGCCGGCGATCACTTCGTCGGCCGCGGACATGATCGCCTGGGCAATCTCCGGATTCTTGAACTTGCCCAGGTCCAGGTTGACCTTCGCCGCCGCCCGCTTGATCAGGGCCAAGGAATGAATCAGCGAGATCGGCATCTTGTCCGTGCCGATCTTGAAGTTTTCAAGCGATCGCTGGGTCTGCGCGCCCCAGAGCCGATCGCTGGGGACCTTCATCTCGCCCATCGTGTCCAGTTCGATCCTCGTGTTCGCGGTCATGATTTCGATCCACCCTGACAAGAGACTCGACTCGCCATTTCAACCACGCTAGGATACCCGCTCGCGGCCAGCCAGGCACGGGGGTTGACGGGCGTCATTTGCCAATGCAAAACCGGCTGAACACGCGGTCCAGGACGTCGTCCTCCACCACTCGGCCCAGCACCCGCCCCAGTTCGTCGATGGCCTGGTGGATGTCGAAGACGACGATCTCGTCGCCCTGACCGGTCGCCAGCGCGGTCGCGGCGGTCTCGAGGGCGCTCGCGGCCGCCGAGACACCCTGGCGCGCCCGTGATCCGATTTCGAGACCTAGCTCGGCGTTTGTTGGCGCTCCCTCGAGCATCACGCGGATCGCGGCTTTCAGGGTGTCTAATCCTCCCCCCTGGACCGCGCTTGTGACGACGTGATCGTCGTCGGGATTGCTTGCCAGGTCGGCCTTGGTCCAGACCCGGAGGACGGGTTGATCGCCCAGGTCATTCCAGGACGATTGACCTCGCTCGTCGAGCGGCCGGCAATCAAGGACCAGGTCGGCCCCCTCGGCTTGAAGACCGCGAAGGGCCTGTGCCCGGGTGGCCAGTGGGTCGGATGATGGCTCGATCCCCGCCGTGTCGACGAGCTCGACGCTCGGGCCGCCGAGGTCGAGGGTCGCGGTGAGGTAGTCACGGGTCGTGCCCGCGTGGGGCGAGACGATCGCGCGGTCGTCGCCGATCAGGGCATTGTAAAGGCGGCTCTTGCCGGCGTTGGGTGGGCCGATCAAGACGACGCGTGGGCGATCCAGTGGGCGATCACGATCGCGTAGGTTTCCGGCGAGCTCCGCGAGCGAGCCGCCCGCGCGGGAAAGCTCGTCCGCCAGGGCGGTCCGGCCGATCTCGCTGACGTCGACCTCCTCGCTGAAATCGAGCCCGGCCTCGAGCCCGGCGGCGAGGTCGAGCAGGCGGTCGCGGAGCGAGGCCAGGGGATGGGCGAGCCCACCCGCCAGGCGCTCGAGGGCGCGCTCGAGGTCGCCCGGCCCGCGCGCGTGGATCACCGCCAGGACGGCCTCCGCCTGGGTCAGGTCGAGCTTCCCCGCCAGGAACGCGCGAAGCGTGAATTCGCCCCGTTCCGCCAGCCGGGCACCACGGGAAACGAGCGTGGTGAGCAACAGATCAACCAAGACCGGCGATCCAACGATATGAATCTCGGCGATGTCTTGACCCGTATACGTTCGAGGAGCCGGCCACCGCGCGAGGCGCGCAGGCAGGCGGCGGTCAAAGCCGTCAATGGCGAGCGTGCCGGCCACGGACCATGGGCGCGTGCCAGGCACCCGCGAGACCGTCGGGGTCAAGCCGACCGAGGCGATCGCGAACGCGCGGGAGCCCGAGAGCCTGACGATCGCGCGCGGGCCCGCGCCTGGGGCGGTGGCCACGGCGGCGATGGTTTCGCTCGTATCA
>JAKBAP010000362.1 GCA_021808995.1 Planctomycetota bacterium
GGCGGCGGGGCTCTTTCATCTGATCACGCACGCCTTCTTCAAGGCGCTCTTGTTTTTATGCGCGGGCAGCGTTTATCAGGGAGTTCACACATATGATATGTCGAGACTCGGCGGGCTCCTGAAAAAAATGCCGGTCACCGGGCTCGCGATGGGGGTTGGGACCTTGGCGATCGCGGGGGTCCCGTTTTTCTCGGGCTTCTACTCGAAGGACGCGATCCTGGCGTCGGTGCTTGAGCGCGTGGTTGAGAGCCCTGGGCATGGCTTGCTGCTGGTTTTCGCGCTTTTGGGTCCGATCTTGACGGCGTTTTACATGGCGCGGATGTGGCTCCTGGTTTTCGCGGGTGAATCGCGAGGCTCGGATGATGGCGGTGATCCGGTCGCATCCGCCGTCGAGAGCCCCCCTGTCATCACCTGGCCGCTCGTGGTCCTGGCCGTTTGCAGCGTGCTGAGTGGCTGGACGATCATGCTTGGGCTCCCCTTTGGACCGCGTCCCATTTTGGAAACGATGCTTGACCATGGAGCCCCCCTGGGCACCCTGGATGGCGTGGGCATGCGGTGGTGGGGGCTGGCGGCCTCGATCGGCGTGATGGTGATCGGGCTCGGCCTGGGGCTGATTTATTACGCGCCGGCGGGTCTCCCGTATTTCATCGCCACGCGATGGAGCGCCGCCAGAGCCCAAGCGCGTCACCCGGCGGTTCATCGCTTTTTGATCAACAAATGGCACTTTGATGAGGTCTATCAGGCGGCCGTGGTCAGGCCATGCCTGGCGTTCGCGCGGTTGTCCGCTCGGTTTGATCGTTCGTTTGTCGACCGCGTGGTCGAGCTGACCGCGCGGCTGGTCGAGCGCGTGGGTCGGCTTCAGGGGGTTCTGGACCGCGTGGTCGTCGACCGAGTGGTCGACCTGACGGCCTGGGGGGTCGGCCGGGCGGGGGGCTTGAGTCGGGTGATTCAGACCGGTCGTCTGCGTGATTACCTGATGGTTCTGGCGATTGGCTTTGTCGGCTTGCTCGCCGGCCTCCTGGTCTGGGTTCGCGGGTGAGCGAACCGCGGTGGGGGCTCTGGTCTCGAATCTTGTGCTCTTGTCTTGAACCGTACTCGCATTCGTTGGTGAACGCTCCATGACCGACAACCTCTTGCTGGGCTCGCTCTGGCTGATTCCGCTCCTTGGGATGGCGATCGTGCTTTGCATCCCCACGGCCTGGACCCGATCGATCAAGTGGATCGCGCTGGGGGCGACGATCGCGGTCTTGATTGAGTCGCTGGTGGTCATGGCGGTTTACACGACCCACGCGGCGGCCCAAGCGCCGCTGAGCGAGCGAGTGCTTGAAAACCGGCTGGTCGCCGGGGCTGGAGGCGGGTCGGTCGAGGCGGTCGAGAGCCCCGTCGCGAGCCTCGATCTGGTGGTCCGCCGGCCCTGGATGCCCTCTTTCAATATCCAATATTACCTGGGCGTCGACGGGGTGAGCCTGGGCCTGGTCGTCCTGACTGGGCTGATCGGCGTCCTGGCCTGCCTGGCCTCGTGGAACATCGACAAGCAGGTCAAGGGTTATTACGCCCTTTATCTTTTGCTCTGCTCGAGCATGATGGGGGTTTTCCTCTCTCTCGATTTGATCCTGTTTTATGTGTTTTTCGAGATCATGCTTTTGCCGATGTATTTCTTGATCGCGATCTGGGGTGGGCCGAGGCGTGAGTACGCGGCGATCAAGTTCTTGCTTTACACGCTTCTAGGTTCGGTTTTCATCCTGGTCGCCATTTTGGTCCTTTATTTTTACGAGGGGGTCTCGTCGGGTGGCTTCCAGGGGCATTCGTTTGATCTGGTGGGGCTCGCCACGATCGTGACCGGGACGACCTATTATCCCCGGAGCGTACAGGGCTGGGTTTTCCTGCTCTTTTTCGTTGGATTCATCATCAAGCTACCGTCGTTTCCCTTTCACACCTGGCTGCCGGACGCGCATGTCGAGGCACCGACGCCGATCAGCATGATCCTGGCCGGGGTGCTGCTCAAGACCGGGGGCTATGGGCTCGCGCGGCTCGCCTGGCCGCTGGCGCCGGCGGGGGCCTACGATTGGTCCATGCTCGCGGCCGTCCTGGGGGTCGTCAGCATCGTTTATGGCGCGTTCGTGACCATGGGCCAGACGGATTTCAAGAAACTGGTCGCCTACAGCTCGGTGAGCCACATGGGTTACGTGACCCTCGGGATGGCCGCGATGAGCCTGTTCGCGGCCGACGGTTCGACTCGGCTCGACCCCCGCTATTATGCCTATGGCGTGAATGGGGCGATGTACATGATGCTCGCCCACGGCATCACGTCGGCCGGCATGTTTTTCCTGGTGGGGGCGATTTACGACCGGACGGGGACTCGCGAGATGGCTCGGTTGGGCGGGCTCAACAACGTCATGCCCAGGCTGAGCGCGTATGCGTATGTCATCTTTTTTGGGGCGATGGGCTTACCGGGCCTGTGTGGATTCGTGGGGGAGATTTTCGTGCTGCTATCGGCCTTTCACTACAGCATGCCCCTGGCGAGCGTGGCGGCGGCGGCGATCGTGCTGACGGCCGGATACATCCTCTGGACTATCCAACGGGTCTTCATGGGCCGGGACGAGAGCTGGAAGGGAGCCCCCGATCTCAACGTCCGGGAGACCTTCATCGCGGTCCCGCTGGTGATCCTGACGATCGCCCTGGGTGTTCTGCCTCAGCCGCTGGTGCTTTCGTGGATGAGCCCCTCGGTCGACCAGACCGTGAAAGGCATCGCGACCGCGCCCCGGAAGTGATCGGCCGCGGAGCCCGCTCGGGAAGGCCGTCGATGCGCTCGGACAGCAAAGGATCTGGGGTTCGGCCAACGACCATCGCCACGAGGACTGGCCGACTGGCGAAATCTCCCGATTTCCCGGTGATGATCTTGTGCGGATTGGCGGGTGTCGGTAAGTTCTCGGCTCACCTCGGATCCCGCCACGTGAACGCTAGGCGCTTCTTTCGTGGATGTACGGCCGTGGATCGCATGACGACCCAGGATGGGTCGTGGATCGCGGACCGGGTTGAGAAGGAGTCAGACCGTGATGCGACCCTGGTCAGGGATGGCCGCAGTGGCCTTGTTCGCCGCGAGCTTCATCGTCATGGGGCGAGGTGTCACAAGGACGGTCGAGGACACCTACCAGGAATCGAGCCCCGCCCAGACCGACGGCAAGGCCGATTCCAAGGACGATCGGCAAGGGTCGACCAAGACCTCCGACTCTATTCCGGTCGTGCGGCTCAAGCTCGTGATCGCCGGTCTCACGACCCAGGGCTGCGACGTCGCGATCAAGCCCGGAAACCCGAGCTGTAAGTTCAAGGTCTCGGACGAGAAAGGGAAGGCCGAGACCTTTCACGTCCCGCCGCAGGGTAACGTCTCCCTCGAGCTCCGCGATGTCGAACTGAGAGGAGCGGATCGGGTCTGCACCGTCGCGGTCACTGTTCGTGAGACAGGCCAACCCCCCAAAACCATCTATCGCGGCTTTCGGCTCCCCGCTCGACCTCAGTCCACCACCTCGAAAACTCCCGCCTCGACCCCGGAGTTCTATTGCTTCCTCAGTTCGCCCTCAAAACTTGCAAGGTCCGGAGAAACCAAGGAACGGCGCTGAGCTGTCTTCAATGACTCCATACTAAGCGCGATAACCCCTCACGAAGATTTTCGGACTGGCCTTTGTCAACATCGTCAGTTTGTTTTCATCTTTTGAGAAGGTGCTTGACTTGGCAGGGGCGAGAGTCAAATAATGTCGGCTCATGAGAGGCGGAATCCCACCGAGTTCTTTAAGAGTTGACTCGCTCCGAGCCTGCTTGGTGAGCAGTGAATCGCCGAGGCACGAGCCATCGCCGGATCGATCGAGAGTGGATGATTTGGGTCAGGCCGTGAGAATCGAGGCGTGGAGAGATGTTCCATGCCCCGTTGTGGCTTCGCGCGCGGCTGGGGTTCCGCAGGTGTCGATTTTGTCCCCCGAAAGAGGAGGTTTCGCCTTGATGAGGATGACCAAGAGTTCGCGTAGGATGCTGTCCCTGGTATTGGTGGCCGGGTTGGGTTGGGGGATGGCGCTGGTGGCGGGTTGTGGTCCCGAGGGTGCTGGCGAGGCACCCAAGCTCAAGGGCTCGAAGGACGATATTCAGAAGCAAATGCAGCCTCCACTGACCACCAAGGCCAAGAAGCGGTAGTTCCCACTCCCCGTGCCAGTTCTCTCGTGATTCCAGATCTCGCCAAGGATTCTCCCCACCGTCCCTCTCCCCGAATCTTGAATGATCTTCAAGATTTTCATTCTCGGGCCGGTTTCGCCGTTACGGAAATTCGGCCCTCTTTTCCGGAGGTTTCGTTGATGACCAGATCCCCATCGCCCCGTTCGGCGAATCGCGGCTTTACACTGATCGAGCTCTTGGTCGTGATCGCGATCATCGCGGTCTTGATCGCGCTTTTACTCCCAGCCGTCCAGGCCGCCCGCGAGGCGGCCCGCCGGGCGCAGTGCGTGAACAATCTCAAGCAGCTCGGGCTCGCCTGCCATAACTACGAGTCGACCATCGGGACCTTCCCCATGGGCTCGTACATGATGCTGCCTCCCGGCAACCCGGCCGCGACCCCTTGCTCGGGGTATCATGAGCAAAGCATCTTGATCCGGCTCTTGCCCTTTTACGAGCAGGCCCCTCTCTACAACGCCTTCAACGCCAACGTCCACTTCGTCTTGCCCCAGAATTCGACGGTCCAGGTGACGGGGGTGACAGCGCTTTGGTGCCCGAGCGATCCCTCGATCATGCAGATCAGCACCGTCAACTTCTCGTGGGGGATGCGGTTCACCAGCTATAAGGGGAACGCCGGCACGTGGTTTTCGCCCGGGCGATACGCCGATCCCAACTGCACGGCCTATAATTTCTCGACCCAGCTCAGCCAGGCCAACGGGATCTTTTACTTCTATAGCGGGACGCGACTGGCGTCGATCACCGACGGCACCAGCAACACGATCCTGATGAGTGAGTGGGCCTATGGCAAGCTCAGCCAGGGCGACCAGGCGTGCTGGGGCTGGTGGAACTCGGGGAATTACTCCGACTCGATGTTCACCGTCTCATACCCGATCAACCCCTTCAACAAGATCAGCGATCTGGGGACCGGGCAGGGGATCAACTCGGACCTCTATACCTCGGCCGCCTCGAGCTTCCATCCTGGCGGGGCCAATTTCGCGTTCTGCGACGGGTCGGTTCACTTCCTCAAGGATTCGATCCAGTCCGCCCAGTTCAATCCCACGACGTCGTTCGCCTCGAACATCGTGCCTGGCCCCGGCAACACCTATACCGTCATTTCCAACATGTCGGTTTATCAGTCGCTCGGGACCCGGGCCGGCGGCGAGGTCATCAGCTCGGATCAATATTGATCGAGACGGACGCCCCCCACGTTAATCGGAGCCGATCCTTCGCCGTTCGAGCG
>JAKBAP010000363.1 GCA_021808995.1 Planctomycetota bacterium
CGCCGCGAGGGCGGCCCGGCTACTGGCCGCGACCAACACCCCCTCGAGCGGGCCGAGCGACTCTCGCAGCCAGCGTCTGGTCCACCGTTCCAGGCTCTCGGGATCGTGAACCAGCCGCCGCGCGATCGCCCCCTCGAGCCCCCACGAATGGGTGTAGCCGCTGATCGGAAGCGCGGAATCGGCGATTTGTAGCAAGCAAAGGTTCATGGGTCGATGTCAAAACACAAAGTAGCGCTGGGCCATTGGCAGGGTGTCCATGGGCTCGCTCGCGACGATTTCGCCGTCGACGCGGACCTGGTAGGTGTCGGCGTCGACCTGGATATTCGGGGTGGCCTCGTTGCGTTTCATGTCTTTCTTGCCAATGTCGCGGCAGTGCTCGACGGCGACGAGCTCGCGCTCGAGCCCATGGCGCTCGGCGATTCCCATCTCGATCGAGGCCTTGGAGACAAAGTTCATGCACGACTTGGAAAGTGCCCGCCCGTAGGCCGCGAACTGGGGCCGCATGTAAACGGGCTGTGGGGTCGCGATGCTGGCGTTGGGGTCGCCCATCTGGGCGGCCACGATCAGGCCCGCTTTCAGGATCAGGAATGGCTTGACCCCGAAATAGGCCGGGTCGTAGAGCACCAGATCGGCGAGCTTGCCCCCTTCGATGCTGCCGACGTGCTGGGCGATCCCGTGGGTGATCGCGGGGTTGATGGTGTATTTGGCGACGTAGCGCTTGACCCGCTCGTTGTCGTTGCGAGCCGAGTCGCCGGCCAGCGCCCCGAGCTGGACCTTCATCTTATGGGCCGTCTGCCAGCAGCGCACGATCGCCTCGCCGATTCGGCCCATTGCCTGTGAGTCCGAGCTCATGATGCTGATGATGCCGCGGTCGTGAAACACGTCCTCGGCGCCGATGGTCTCGGCTCGAATGCGGCTCTCGGCGAAGGCGACGTCCTCGGGGATATCGCGCGAGAGGTGGTGGCAGACCATGAGCATATCGAGATGTTCATCGATCGTGTTGACGGTGAAGGGGCGGGTGGGGTTGGTGGACGAGGGTAGGACGTTGGGAAGGCCGGCGATCTTGATGATGTCGGGGGCGTGGCCGCCGCCGGCACCCTCGGTGTGAAAGCTATGGATGGCCCGGCCGGCGATCGCCGCGATCGTGTCGTCGATGAACCCGCATTCGTTGAGGGTATCGGAGTGAATGGCGATCTGGATGTCGTATTCATCGGCCACCGTCAGGCTGGTGTCGATGACGGCGAGGGTTGTCCCCCAGTCCTCGTGGAGCTTGAGCCCGCACGCGCCGGCCTCGATCTGGGCCTTGAGCGGCTTGGGCATGCAGCCGTTTCCCTTGCCCAGGATCCCGACGTTGACTGGCAGCCCCTCGAACGCCTGGAGCATCCGGGTGATGTTCCAGGGGCCTGGCGTGCAGGTCGTCGCCCAGGTTCCCGTGGCCGAGCCGGTCCCGCCGCCGATCAGGGTCGTGATCCCGCTCGCGATCGCGACGTCGATCTGTTGCGGGCAGATGAAGTGAATGTGGGTATCGATGCCGCCGGCCGTGCAAATCCGCCCCTCGCCCGCGATGATCTCGGTTCCCGGCCCGATCACCAGCCGGGGGTCGACGCCGCTCTGGGTCAACGGGTTGCCCGACTTGCCCACGGCCACGATTCGCCCCTCGCGAATCCCGATGTCTCCCTTCACGATCCCCCAATGGTCGATGATCACCGCGTTGGTGATCACCAGATCGCAGTGCGGCGGGCTCATCGATTCGTCAAGGGGGCACTGCGCCTGCCCGTCCCGGATCGATTTGCCACCGCCGAAGATCGCTTCCTCGCCATAATGGGTATAGTCATGCTCAATCTCAATGATGAGCTCGGTGTCGGCCAGGCGGATCCGGTCTCCCTTGGTCGGGCCGTATTTCTTGGCGTACATTTTTCGGGACAGGCGAACGCTCATGGCGTCTTGCTCCCTTGTTCGGGTCGTGGGTTTGGCCGCGATTGGAGGAATTATTCCGAGGGCTTGTGACCGTAACCCTGGGCGACGCATCGCTCGAGGCTGGTCTGTCGCGTGTAGGGGTCGTCGAGCCGCCCCTTGACGAGGCCGTTGAACCCGTGGACAACCCGCCGGCCGGCATAGGGAATGAGCCTTACCTCGCGCGAATCCCCAGGCTCGAACCGCGCGGACGTCCCGCTCGGCAGGTCCAGCCGCATGCCGTAGGCCTTGACTCGGTCGAACACGAGAGCCTTGTTCGTCTCGAAAAAATGATAATGCGCGCCGATCTGGATCGGTCGGTCGCCCGTGTTGTTGACCTTGATCGTCACGACCTCGCGGCCGGGGTTGAGCTCGAGGTCGGGGCCGTCCAGGAAGTACTCGCCGGGAATCATCGTGGGTCTCCGATGTTGGGAATGCTCGGGGATCGTTCGTCGCCAGGGTTTCGCCCTAGCGGATGGGATCGTGAACCGTGACGAGCTTGCTACCGTCGGGAAAGGTCGGCTCGACCTGGATCATCGAGATGAGCTCGGGCACCCCTTCCATGACGTCGTCGCGGCGGAGGATCTCGCGGCCCGCGCTCATGATCTCGGCGACCGATTTGCCGTCGCGGGCCAGCTCGAGCAGCTCGGCCGTGATGAGCGCCGTCGCCTCCGGGATATTGAGCTTGAGCCCGCGCTTCCTGCGGTCCTTGGCGACCTGGGCGATGACGTAAATCAGGGCCTTGTCGCGTTCTTGGGGCGAGAGATTCATGGATCCGGCTCCAGGGTTTATGAGGACTCGAGAATACGATGAAGGATCGTGGCCGTGCGTGGCGCTCAGGAGGAGAGTGGGCTCCGCGCCCCGAGCCGGCTCTCGAGCCAGCCCAGTGAGAGGGCCAGCCAGGTCGCCAGCACGAACGGGGCCGTCAAGGCCGGCAGCCCCAGCATGGGAACCAGCTCGGTGAAGACCACCGCCAGGACGATCCCCAGGATCGGCCGGACGAGCGATTGTCTCGACAGGTACAAGGCGACCGGGGCCAGGGTCGCGTTATACCCGTAAAGCCCCAGGGCGACGCTTTCGGCCAGGCCGCGCCCGACCAGGCTTTCGGCGTCGATGGTTCGCGAGGCGGGCGTCATGTGGTAGTCTCCCATGAGCATGCCCAGGAATGATCCGCCGAGCACCCAGGCCGCGTGCCGCCATTCGGATAATCCAATGCCGACGAGGAACAGGAGCCCGGTCCAGGCATTGGCCTGAAACATCACCTGGCTGATGCCGTGGGCCGTCGCGCCCAGGAAGCCGACCGGCCCGACCGGCCCCCCCGACCCGACCCGCGCCGCCCCCAGGCCGATGCCCAGGAAATAAAGGCCCCAGGTGGTGACGATGAACGGGGTAGTATAGGTCGGGAATGGAACATATCGGCGCATGATCCAGGTGACGATTGTCGCCGCCAGGCAGCCGGCGGCGAGCAAGGCCAGGCAGATCGCGCCTGGCTTGAAAAAGAAGAACGTGGCGATCCCGACCAGGGCGGGGTTGAAGCCGTGGATTCCCCCCGCGACCTCGGATTCGTCGAGCTTGAGGACCCGCCCGACCCCCCAACCGATCACCGACCCCACGACCGCGCCGGCCGCCATGAGGGGCGAGCTGATCGCGATCCCGACAATGAAACAGAGTCCCGACCAGGCGTTTTCCTGGAAGAAGACCTGGCCGACCCCTCGGAGGATCCCGCGAATCGGGCCGGGGATCAGGTGATCGGAAAGCGAGACCATGGTGCCTTGCGACTCCCAGCGCGAAAGGATTGGGATCAAGAAACCCTGGGAGCCCTAGCCGAGGATCTCGACCTTGCCGTCGCGGAGCTCGTACACCCCCCCCTTGACCTGGAGCTCGCCGCTCTTGACGAGCTTGGCGATGATCGGGTCGAGGGTCTTCAGGCGTTCGACCCCTTTTTCGACGTTGGCCTTGATGACGTTGGCGAGCTTGTCGCCGGGGAGTCCCTTGGCCGCGAGGACGGCGGGGCGGATCGGGGCGATCAAGTCGCCGATCGCGCCGGGGAGGGCGTCGTTGGCGTCGATATGTTCAATGGCCGCCTTGACCGCGCCGCACTGGCTGTGCCCCAGCACCACGATCAGCCGGACACCCAGCTCGGCGACGGCGTATTCGATGCTCCCCTTGACCGAGGCACCCGCCCCGCTCACGATATTGCCCGCCACCCGCACCACGAACAGGTCCCCCACCCCCTGGTCAAAGATCAGCTCGGGCGCGACCCGGGAATCAGCGCAACCGACGATCACGGCCATGGGGGCTTGGCCCTCGGCCAGGGCGGCGAAATCCGCGGGCCGTCGGCGTGAGAGTAGGGACGGCTGCCCCTTCACGAATCGCTCGTTCCCCTCACGAAGCCGCGCCAGCACGCTCTCGGGATCGCGCCGGGACGCCCCCCTGGCCACGCCCGGAGCCGCCACCGATCCGAGCCCGGCCGCGCACGCCGAAAAGCCCGCCAATCGCACGAATTCACGCCGGCTCGAACGAAAGTCGGAAGGCACGGGGCAATCACTCCATGGAAGACAACCAGGCAACCGAGACCACGCCGCCGAGCACGGCGGACGGCGACAACCCAGCCGGGATCTCGAATTCGCGAGAGTTCAAACGCGAACGGCTCGCGATGATTTTCGACGACAACGATGGAAATTCGACACGGCTCGAACATGGGTATTGACCAACACCCATCGACGTTTGATTCGCCGTTCGAAAGTAACGCCCTCGACCATTCCGCGTCAAGGGCCTCCCCGGAACGATTCAGGATCATGGTCGGGGATCTTCTGGAATCGCTGGGATTTCCTCAAGTGGCCAAGGTGGCTTAACCGATTCCTTCCATGGAATCCCTTCGATCGCGGTCACTGGCTGTCCTCAATTCCGAATTCCGAAACCCGGAAGGTTTGAATCTCGTCGGCCGTGCCACTCCGGAGCGACTCCGCATGCGGACGCCAGTTCGTGTTGAGCCGGAGCGGCCTTGGCGAGGCATCGATCGTGCGCGGTGGCTGCTATCGTTCGTGGCCGTGATCATGATCGCGGCATCGGGTTGGCCGGCTGTCGCGCAGTCGCCCCCGTCGCCGGCCGTCAATCCCGCCTCGCCGGCCGAGCCCGATGAACTGTCGCCGGCAAGGCTGCTCGAGCGGCTTCGGGGGCTGGAGGCGACCGTCAAGGAGCTCCGCTCGCAAAACAAGGAGCTGGCGACCAAGTATCAGGGCATCGCGAGCGAATTGCAAAAGGCCAAGCAACCCGCCCAAGCGAGCGTTTCCCCGCCAGGCTCGGGTGCCACCACGCTCGATCCGCTCCCCGCGCCGGCGGGACCGGGCGAAGGCCGGCTGATTCAGCGTGAGGGGGGCTTTACCCACGAATTCGACGACCAGCTCAACGGCGAATTTGGCCTGTTCAAT
>JAKBAP010000364.1 GCA_021808995.1 Planctomycetota bacterium
GCCCCTCCGCGAGGGCCTCGATCTCGACATGGACAAGGATAAACCAGTGTTCATCATAGAGATGAACGAAATTTTGGATAGTGTCGATGTTGCCAAGGGCCACCGGACCCATAGGGTCGAAGCGTTTCCAGTTAGAGAGGGCGTAGCCATCGTATGACAGGATCGGCGGCCGATCGAGCCGGCGGCAGACCTCGCAAAGCGGCCTCGCGATATTGTGGGGCAAGAGCGCGGCCGGCTCAAGCCCGACCTGGTTGACATAGGCCGAGGCCAGAAAACCCACCCGCGTGTAGTAAAGCCGAATCGCGTCGAGATCGCTGGTAGGGGGCGAGGGCAGGGTGAGCTCACGGGCGTATTTGCGAAACGAGGGATCGACAAGCAAGCTCGGAAGGTCGCGGCCCAGGGTGTCGAGCGGTGCGAACTCGGAATCGTGGGGGAAGGCCACCATGGGGTCGACCCCGGGCAGAAACCCGCGATCCGGAACAGGGGGCTGGGTCATGGCGATCGCCTCTTTTGATCCTCGAGGACGCGGCCCCCATGCGTGAGCATCGGGGTCATTTCTCGACGATCTCGAGAAACGTGTCGTGAAGAAAGATCCAATTCGAGGGCGCGGCCGAGATCGGGCCATTCATGCCGAAGATGGCGATGCTGTAGACCTTGCCGGGCTCGGGGTCCTTGAGCTCGACGCGATTGGGCGCGTTGAAGCCGGCGACGACGGCCTCGCCCCCCTTGCCGGGTGTTCGTGGGAGCTTGCCATCAACCCAGACCTCGCCGTAATCGTCGACGGCGGTCTGGAAAAAGACCCGCTTGCCGGCGGCCTCCGCTGGGATCGTCACCTTGACGCGATACCAGCAGAAACAGACCTGGCCCGTGGACCGGGGGCTCTTGAGCGTCTCCGGGACGACGACTTCCCACTTGGTGTCGTCGAAATCGGGACGCTCGGCGTGGGGGGCGATGTTATAGGTCGTGTTGGGCTTGCCGTCGGGGCCTTTCCCTTCGACCTCGACGATCTTGACGTCATGATAGCGCCATTCTGCCTTGACGGCGGCCGCGCCGGCCTTGGTGCGCAGGTCGATCTTCTTGGCCTGCGCCCGAGCCCATGCCGGGCTCAAGAATCCTGCCGCGATCAAGGTCGCGGCGAAAAACACGATCCGCATCGGCAGACGCTCCGGGTAACACACGAGGGGGGCTTGAGAAAACACGGGGGCACATGATCGGGAGACGCTCAGGGATCGAGGCTGGCGGCATGGGTTGGCGCGGCCGGCGGAGCGGGGAGCACGGTCGCGGACGGATCGGGGACATGCCTGAGCAACCCCCGCAGCTCGTATTCATGATACGGTTGTTCAGACGCGGGCTGACCCTCCTTCGAGGCGTTGGCCACCCAGAACCGGCCCGTGGTCGTCTCGAAAAGGACGCTATGGAGATTGGACTTCATTGCCACTGGCCGGTCCATGAGGTGCCTGGCCGATTCCGCGTCGAACCCGCCGAGCCCCCCCTTCACGCGCTTGACGAGCTCCTGGTATCGGTCGCCCGCCGAGAGGACGACGGCGTCCTTGATCGCGCTCGGGAGCTTGGGATGGCTCGCCCCCATCGCGACCACGTCGAACACGTTCCAGGAGGCTTCCATCCCGACCGCCTTGCCGGTCTCGCCATCGGCCATGACGAAATAGTACTCGCAGGTGCGGGGATGCTCTCGGAAGATCTTGACCCCCTGGTCGAGCGAATCGGCTTCCTCGAGCGCCATCCGCGTCAGGAACGCCATCGGAACGCCGTCCCAGTGGCCCACGCCACCCCCTCCCATCTCGCCGATCGAGACCCGCTCGGCGTTCATCCCCGTCACCGAGCCGACAAAGCCGGCGTAGGTCACGTTCACGAACGGGATCTTGTTTCGCGGGCTGGCGACGGTGAGGATGGCATGCTCCTGGAGCTTCCAGTCGCAGGAATAATCAAGGATCCGGCCGTGATAGAGCGTGCCGTTCTTGGTCGCGGAGCCGGCGATCGCGAATCCCGAGCAATGAAACAGCTCGGGGATGAAGTTCGAGATTACGATATCCTCGAACGGAACGCCCGATCCGTCGGCGACGCCCCGCATCTCCTCGTAATACCGGTCAGGGACGAATTTTCGCTGTCGAGCGGCGATCCCCTTGATCACCCGCCGGGGGTCGAGCAGCGTGAGACCCCCTTTCTCGATCTTGATCTCCTTGGCCTTGACCTCGAAGAGATACCGCACGTTTTCCCGGATATCCTCGCGCAGGAGCGCCCCCTGCTGATAGCCCATCTCGTACGGCTCGCCCACGACATGGAGGACGCGAGTGCCGTCGATTTCCTCGAGAAAGCCCGCTCCACAGCGCGCGATCACGCGCGAATCCCCGGCCGCCGCCCGTGAAGAGAGGCCGACGCAGAGCGCCAGGCACGAAGCCACCAACCTCAGCATTGTATGCCGCATGGCTTGATCTCCTCCATCCGTTGGAAACACGCGCTCATTCAAACCCCGGATCGCAATGAATTTATCCCAAGTCGGCCCGGAGTTCCAATCGAGTTTGACCGATTCCGCGCGAACCCCTTGGGCCATGATTCCTATGATCCCCCCAGGCCGCGTGGTCGGAGAGTCACGAGGGGGCTTACTCCCACTCGATCGTGCCCGGCGGCTTGCTGGTGATGTCATAGACGACCCGGTTGACCCCCCGGACGCCGTTGGTGATCCGAGTCGAGACCTTTTCAAGCAATTCGTGCGGCAATCTCGACCAATCGGCGGTCATGAAATCATCGGTTTCGACGGCCCTGATCGCGACGACGCTCTCATACGTCCGCCCGTCCCCCATCACGCCGACCGACTGGATGGGCAAGAGCACGGCGAACGCCTGGGCCGTCTGGCGCTCGAGCCCGGCGGCGGCCAGTTCCTCGAGAAAGATCTTGTCGGCCTGGCGCAGGACCTCAAGCCGCGGCCTGGTCACCTCGCCCAGGCAGCGAACCGCCAGGCCAGGCCCGGGAAACGGATGCCGCCAGACCAGGCTTTCGGGCAGCCCGAGCTCGAGCCCCAACTTTCGGACCTCGTCCTTGAACAGGTCGCGAAGGGGCTCGATGAGCTCAAACCCCAGCTCGGCGGGCAGGCCGCCGACGTTGTGGTGAAGCTTGATATTCGCCGTCGGGCCATCGACAGCGCCTCCGCTTTCGATGACGTCGGGGTAAAGCGTCCCCTGGGCGAGGAATCTGGCCCCTGGTATCGACCGCGCTTCCTCCCGAAACACATCGATGAACACGCGCCCGATCCTGCGCCGCTTTTCCTGGGGATCGACGACCCCCTCGAGCGCTCCCAGAAACAGATCGGCCGCGTCGACGACCCGGAGCTCGAGCCCGTGCCGCCCGCCAAAGGCCCGCGCGACCCCCTCACGCTCGCCCGTCCGCAAGAGCCCCGTGTCGACAAAGACGCAAACGGTCCTGGGCCCGACGGCCTTCGCTAAAAGGGCCGCGCACACCGCCGAATCAACCCCCCCCGAAAGACCGCAGACCACCCGATCGTCCACACCCACCCGATCGGCGACCTGGGCACACGCCCGTTCCAGGAACGTTTCCATGGTCCATTCGTGCGGGTTTCCGCAGATCAGGTCCAGGAAATTCCCTAGAATGACGCTCCCGGCAGGCGTGTGCGAGACCTCGGGATGGAACTGGAGCCCAAGGATCGGCCGATCCCGATGCCGGACCGCCGCGACCGGGCACGTCGGCGTGGCGGCGAGCGGAATGAACTCACCCCCCGGGTCCAGGATCTGATCGCCATGGCTCATCCAGACCGTCGTTCGCTCGGGAACACCCTGAAACAGCGGCTCGCTGGGATCAAGCACACGGCATTCCGACCGGCCAAACTCGCGGGCGGGCGCCGGCTCGATGCGACCCCCAAGCGCCCGACACGCGAGCTGCATGCCATAGCAGATCCCCAGGATCGGCAGCCCGAGCTCAAAGATCGCCGGGTCGCACTGGGGCGCGCCTGGCTCATAGACGCTCGACGGACCTCCCGACAGGATCAGACCCAGGGGGTTCAGCTCGCGAACCCGCTCCGCCGTGATGTCGTGCCGCACGATCCGGGCAAACGCCTGCCGCTCCCGGACCCGCCGGGCGATCAATTGCACGTACTGAGCCCCAAAATCGAGCACCAGGACCGGGCGTTCCGTAAGAATGTCTTCCACCATGTGCGAGTGTCGCGCCTAGAACCTCGGTTAACCAACCGGCCCGCCCATCCGAGCCGAATCAGATAGCTTACCAGCCCAGGCACCCGGAGAGAATGACACGGAGACGAACCGGGCGCGCCAACGGTAGCGAGGACGCGACCATCTCTTCGCCGAACACGGCTCAACGAGCGAATTGGCCGGCGATCGCTGGGACGGGACGCACCGAGTACTCCACGTCATGCCCACGAATGTGATTTCGTGGTACGAACGGGACGCATGTCCAATAACCATGGGCGTGAGCCCGATCGGGCCGAGTAGAGGCGCTTGGGCGGGAGCGGGATCCAGGCGAGCGGTGACCCGATCCACCGGCGAGAGGGTACGGATCCTGGTCAGGAATCGGGCTTACCCCCTTTGCACGGCCTCGTCGAGGCCGGAATGGGAGCGTTCTCCAAGGACGACCGCGCGTTGCTCGCCGACGATCAGCGACGGAGGATCGGCGACAGTCTCAATCTCGATCAAGCGTCCAGGGACGAGCATCCCTTTGCGAATCGCTGGGACTATAGCGTCGCCATCCCAGACACGAAGGAGCTCGCCGGAATCGAGCCCCGACACCGCGGAGGACTCCGAGGTCGGTGTCGTCATAGCAAAGAGACAACATGCAAGCGATTATCCGCGGTGGTCTGTCTCGCGGCCTGGGATGAAGCCGGGCTTGGCCGCGCGGGCGTAGCGGCCGACGCTCGCGGCGACGGCTCGGGCGGCGGCCTGGTCGGTGTCGTTGGGGGCGGTGTCGACGGCGAGTAGGGCCTGCGTGTACGAGGCCTGGGCGTTGCCGGCGTCTTGCTCGAGGATGGCCAGGGAATAGTGGGCCTCGAAGAGCCTGGGGTCGGTCTTGATCGCTTGCTCGTAGAGTCGGCGGGCGGTGGCATAGTCCCCCTCAATCAGATAGGTCGTGGCGATACGGGAGTCGCGGACGGCGGGGGAGGGGGGTTCGGGCACACGCTCCCATAAGGCACGAGCGCGGGCGGGCTCGCCAAGATGAAGGCATAACACCGCCGCCAGATCGGCCAGGGGCCACGAACCGCCCGCGGTGGGGAGCGCTCTCTCGAGCAGATCCGCCGCCTCGGCCGGTCGGCCCTGGGACAAAAGCGCGGACGCCGCCTGGTCAAGCTCGCTCAGATTCCGCCAAGAGGTCGAAACAGGAGCTCCCAGGCGAAGGCGA
>JAKBAP010000365.1 GCA_021808995.1 Planctomycetota bacterium
CGAGAGTTCGTCTGAATTCGATCTTGATCTCGAAACGGGGAGGAAGCCACGCCGCCGGCAAACGTTGACGGCTCGGGCCCATCGGCGGGGGATCCGATCATCGACGCGACTTCAGCCATAAGCCAGCGCGAGACCAGCGGATCCTCGACCCACATGGTCTAACGCACGCTCTTTCACGATTCTAGTGCATCTTTGATGCCATGGCCGAGGACGAATCCATTGGCCGGCCCGTCGCGTCGAGACGAGCCGAGAGAGAGCTGAAACGCCTACTCGTTCCCGGACGTCGCGGAAGAGGGTGGTCAATTTGAGCGCGGCCTGGTTGGTTGGGATGCTCGGTCGTGAGCCGAGACCGGGAAGTCGAGGGGGGTTTTAGGTCCCGCGGATGACTCCTGACCCGGCGGTGTGATCATCGGCCGTGGCGCGAGACTGGATCAATCGGTTGAGGCTGCTCTGGAGGGCGTCTTGGTGCTCTTTCTCCTCCGAGATCACGGATGCGAGGTCGCGGGCGCTATCGAGGTCGCCGAGGGTCTCGAACGTATGGGCCCAGGCGGCCAGCCAATGAATCCAGCGAGCCTTGGCCGCGACGTCGTTCCAGACCTGTTGGAATGGGAGTGAGCCGAGCTCGCCGACCTGAGCCTTGAGTTGGCCGAGGATCCCACTGACGCCCCCTTGGGCGGGGTCGCGTGGGGTGTGCCCGTATCGGGTCGCGACGATTTCGAGGATGGCGGCGTGCCGGAGATCGGACTCGGCGATCTCGTGATAGAGAACCGTGAGACTGTCGTGGGGAGGCGAGCCTGCGCGGGCGGTCGCCCCGCTCGAGAGGGCGCGTTCTTGGTCGATGGCCCCGACGAGCTCCGCGCCGACCCACTCACGATCGATCGAGATGACATCCGCCATGGGATTTCGCGCCTTTCGTAGGAAACACGAGTCGTTCTCGCCGCCACGTAACGCGACCCGTCGCCAGGTCCGATGAAAGCAAAGAGTATGCCGATTTCCTTGGGACGGTCTGGAAAATGCAGTATCAAATTCGGTTTCGCATTCGCGCTCTGTTTCCTTGGGAGTTAGACACATGGCGGAGTCCGCGGTTTCTTGCGTCACGGCGGCGGACGTGATGACGACAGGTCTTCGGACCTGCTCGGCTTTTAGCTCGGTGGCCGAGGCAAGTCTGATCATGCGGGGGGTGGAATGCGGCTCGATACCCGTGGTCGAGGCGGGGGCGATCATTGGCATCCTGACGGATCGCGATATCGCGCTGGCGCTGGCCGACCATCCCGACCTCGCGAGCCTACCGGTGAGCGAGATCATGTCTAAGAACCCGATCGTGGTCGCGCCCACGGCCACGGTCTCCGAGGTCGAGGCCAAGCTGACCGAGCACGGCGTGAAACGGGTGCTCGTGGTCGACGCGTCGGGTCAGCTTCTGGGGCTGATCGCACGGGTGGACCTGGCGTCGCGAGCGGGAGCGGAGGCTGGTCTCTAGCATTCCGGGATCGCCGGCATCAGGCGGGCGAGGCCGACTCCACGGGCTCGCCCGCCGATGGCTCACTGATGAGCGAGAGGAGGCGGGTCCGCGCGTCGGAGAGCGTGTGGACCACGTCGGCCTCGGAGAAGCCCAAGTGATCGATGGATTCCGAGGTCGAAGGGGAACGGCGACCCCAGAGGCCGACCAGGATCGGCAGGCCGGGCGATCGGGCCTTGAGACGCTTGACCAGGAGGTTGGCCACGGCAAGGCTACCAGGTGGGACGTGCGACAAAACGACCATCTGAAGAGACGGATCATGATCGTCGTCGGCAAAGGCCATTGACCTCGCGGTGTCGCCCACGATTTCAAGCACCCGGCACGTGGGTGCCACGAGCTGGGCCAGCATGCGCAGGGCGAGCGCGTCGGAGGGCTTGTCGACGACCAGCCCGACGATGCGGGATTCGGAGGCGACACCGTCGAGATCCGTCGGGCAGGCGGCCCCAGCGCAGGGAAGAGTCGAGGTTTCCAGGCTGAATTCAGGGATTCCCTCGAGCCGGTCGAGGATCTCCCCGACGACTCTCTGGATGAACGCCTGCTTGGAGTCGTCGAGTTCCTCGCGGGCGGCGTCGCGTTCCGCGCGGATCAAGGCCCGCATCAAGAGGTCGTCAAACACCTGGACGCGGGGGCGTTCCTTGATGGCGAGATCGATGACCACGAGAGCGCCCGGCTCGTCAAGCGCGATCAGGCGCTGATAGAAACGAAGACTAGGCTCCATCTCGGCGGTCTCGCCGAGGAGGGTCGCGAAGAAACCGAGGCTTGGAACGTGCTTTCCGAGCACGGCCAGACAGACGGTCAGGGGCGTGGAGAGTAAGAGGCCGACGGTTCCCCACATCCAGGTCCAAAACATCGCCGCGACCAGGAGGCTGAGCGCTGAGATCCCGGTGGTCTTGCCATAGATCACGGGTTCGAGATAAAAGGCGAGCAGGGCTTCCATGATGGCGAAGAGAAAGAGGATTTCGAACGGTTGAAGCCAACCGTCGTAGCGTGCGAACGAGAAGAGAAACGGAAGGATGAAGGCGACGGCGGGGCCGACGTAGGGAAAGAATCGAAGGATGGCGGCCAAACATCCCCAGAGCACGGAGTAAGGAAGGCCGATGAGGGCCAGGGAAATCCCAATCGCGAATCCATAACAGGAATTCACCAAGGCAAACGTGCCCAGATAGCGGCTGATTCGCCGAGAGATCTCCTGGGTGGTCCGGGTCGTGAGGCTGACGTGGTTGTGACCGAAGAGGGTGGTGATTCGGTCGCCGATGTCCTCGCGCCCGATCAGGATGAACAGGACGAGCACGAGTACGAAACTCCCCTCGCCCAGGAATTCAAGATAAGGTCCGGCCGCGGATCGAACTTGCTCGATGATCGAGGGCTGGGAGACGACCTCGACCTTGGGAACGGGCTTGGGAGGGGTGGCGGGCGCGGGAGGGCCCTCTCCGGTTTCATGCCCCGTTTGGTTGGCGGCGGCGGAGGTCGCCTCCACGGTGGCCTTGACCTCGTCGGCGAATGTCTTCAGACGCGCCGCCGCCCCCTCCTCGGCGGGCCTCAAGACGCGATTAAGCTTCAGAGTGATGTTTTCTTGATAATCGGGGAGTCTCTGCACAAGCGCCGTCAGCTCGTGGGCAACCAGATACCCGACCCCACCCAACGCCCCCAGGGTCAGGAGCACGGTCAGGACGACGGCGGGCGCGCGGGGGAATCTCAGGTGCTCGAGAAGCCTCACCACGGGCGCGAGCGCGAAGCTCAATAAGATCGAGAGCGTGAGCGTCTTGAGCACCTCGCCCGTGAGGTACATGAAGGCGATGACCGCGAAGATCAGCATCGATCGCCTGAAGACGTCAAGGGATCGAGAGGCGTCGTTGGGTTCAGTCAAGGATGGTTCCTCTCGATCAGCGCGGGCGGGAGCGGTTCACGGTCCGTTTCTCGTGGAGGACCTCCGATGCACTCCACGTGCCAAAGAGTGGGTGACCTGACACCGCCCAGAGCAAGCTGGCACGGCACTTGCCTTTGTCACGAGGCTGGAGGCGCTGTTTGGCCGATCATCCACGCCGTTCCAAACGATTGGGCGGTGGCTCGGGATGGGATTGCTCAAGGCATGATCAGACTGGGCAATTGTGGGCCGTTCCTTCGCGAAGCGCTCGATCCAACCTGGGAGCCCTCACGATGTCGATCCTGACGAGCGATCCTGAAACGGACGAGATTCGTCGGCGAATGAGCCTGATTCGTCGCGACATGCACGTCAATATCAAGACAGCCGTCCAATCAGCGGAACGTTTATTTGATTGGACTGCTTACGTAAAAAGCCATCCCTGGATCGCGATAACCCTGGCCGCGGGGGCGGGGTTTCTGGCGGTTCCGGGAAGGCGGCGAGCGGTCGCGGAGCCAGCCCCGCCGCCAACGACCTCGATCCCGGTCGCGATGGACCGGGCGGTCGGCACGCCCAAGCCCGCCCCCGCGAAATCGCATTCGCGGGGCGAATGGGTTGGGCTCGCTCTAGGAATCCTGGGACCAGTCGCCGTCCGCGTGGCCCAAAATTACTCGATCAGCGCGATCGAGCGCTGGATCGAATCTCAATTGGACGCAAGCCGGGGCGAGCGGCCCCGGGAACCACGGGAGACACTCCATGACGAACCACGTACCGGAATGGCGAGCACGGCTCGCGACACCCGCCCCTATTGATGCCTCGGGCCAGCGCCCCGCGATCGCCGCGGAAACAGGGTGGTTGGGCTGGAGCCAGGATCGGTTGTCGACCGTCGACGAAATCGTGAGTGAACAGGTCCAGCGACATCCCGTACCGGTCCTGGGTGTCGCGCTTTTGCTGGGGGTCGCAATCGGATGGCTGATCAAAAAGCGATGAACGGCGCGGCGACCAATTCGAGCGCGAACTCGGAATCGGTGAGTGGGAGCCTGTCGGATTTCGTCGGGGACCTGGCCGAGCTGGGCGAGCTTCAGCTCAAGCTGCTTGCTCACGACGCTCGGGTGAGTCTCGAGGAGACACGGCCCTCGCTCTTGGGGCTCGGGCTGGGACTGTGCGTGATCGTGTCCGGGGTGTTTCTGTCCCTTTATGGACTGGCCGAGGAGTTGACGGCGCGCGGCGTCTTGTCGCGTCCGGGGGCGTTCGTGACCGTTGGCTTTGGCGGCGTGCTGATGGGCGCGGTTGCCTCGCGAATTTCGCTGGGGCGCCTGGCGTCGTCGAGTAAGTGCTTCCGGAGCTCGACCGAGGAGCTGGTCCGCAACCTGGCCTGGGTTCGGACGGTTTTGACCGAGAGCGGCCGTGCTCGGCCTCGCCGCTGGTGAGCGGGGAGGGGCCGCGTGTTACGCGTGGACGAGTGTTGGGATAATCGCAAGTGTGGCATCGAGAATAAGGAGCAAAAAAGATGACTGGACCCTCCACCAACGAGATTTACGCCGGTCGACCGGCGCGGGTGATGGCCACTCAAGTGGGCCGCGTGGTGAGTGATCGGGGCGTGGGTGAGACCATGGTCGAGAAAATCGAGGACTTCGCCCGTGAGAACCCGATTTCGTTCGGGCTCTATGCGATGGGAATCGGGTTCGTACTGGGCTGGCGGCTCAAGCCCTGGTGAGGGGCTGGGCGGCGAATCTGCTTGATCAGGGCGTCATGATGGGTCGGTTTCTTATCGATTCCTCATGACGCCTTTTTTTGGCTCGCGACGATTGGCCGGGGGCGCGCGAAATCAGCCACGGCTTCCTCAAGGCGAGGATGCCGTGGCTGTGATTGTGATTGGGCGGGCGAGGCCCGGCGCTATACTGTCGGCCCACCCAGGACCCGCCCTCCGAATGACG
>JAKBAP010000366.1 GCA_021808995.1 Planctomycetota bacterium
AATCCGAAATCCTAGAGTTAGCTTCACATTTTTGAATTGGTGATATCATTACTTGATCCGGGTCATATCCAATGGCTTGGGGTCGAGTGTTCGTGACGCTGGGCGATCCTTGATTTTCTGGTGTGTTGGTGAGCCGAGGTTGTTCTAGTCTCTTCATCCGTGATTCGGTGCGACACTTACCGCGGGAGCGAAAATGGAAGGCAACAGGCGAGTGGCAGGCGTGGTTCGTCGGCGGTTCCTGGGCTTGGGGTTGGTTGGGGCCGCGCTCGCGGCGATCGGGTGCGACGGCGGCGACGCGCCCAAGGAGGTGACGACCCCACCCGTCAAGGGAGGTGGTGGGCGCGCCCGCCTGCAGATGCTCAAGGATAAGACCGAATCGAAGACCGAGCCCAAGACCGAGCCCAAGACCGAGACGAAGAAATAGTTCTCGTCGTTTCAATTGGCTGTCATCGGCCCAGACTGTTTGGGCGTTTCTTGTTTTTGTTCCGTAGGCGTTTTTCCGAGGAGTTTTCTCATGCGATCGTTTTCCCGTCGCGCCTTTACCTTGATCGAGCTCTTGGTGGTGATCGCGATCATCGCCGTCTTGATCGCCCTGCTGTTGCCCGCCGTCCAGGCCGCCCG
This sequence comes from Planctomycetota bacterium, assembly GCA_021808995.1. GTDB lineage: Bacteria > Planctomycetota > Planctomycetia > Isosphaerales > Isosphaeraceae > JAKBAP01. The sequence continues at coordinate 622 of JAKBAP010000366.1, forward strand.
CGAGGCCGCCCGCCGGGCGCAATGCATCAATAACCTCAAGCAGATCGCGCTGGCCGCGATGAATTATCACGACCAGAACCAGTGCTTCCCCATCGGGAGCCCCATGAAGCCCGACATCATGTTTGGCTTTACCCTCGTCGAGGATCAGAGCACGTTCGTCTCGATGCTCGGCCAGTTCGACCAGCAGCCGCTCTACAACGCGATGAACTTCAGCCGCAGCATTTACTCTGGCCCTAACAGCACCGTTTACTCGACCGGGCTCAGCTCGCTTTGGTGCCCGAGCGATGGGCAGATCATCGGCAAGCGGATGAGCTTTGGCCCCTATGGCGACAACCCGAACCTGACCGTCGCCTACTCGAGCTATGGCGGTGCCGCGGGCACCTGGTTCCCCGAGCCGCTGTTCTATTGCAGCGTCCAGGCTCCCAACACCATGGACTCGTGCCCGGCGTTTCAGGCGATCAGCAACAATCTCAACGGGATCTACCGTTATTGCAAGGTGACCAACATCGCGGCGATCACCGACGGAACCAGTAATACGTTCCTCTATAGCGAGCGCGCCAACGGTCTCTTTACCCAGGGTGAGTCGGCCTGCTGGGATTGGTGGGGTGACGCGGTCGAATCCGACACGATTTTCACGACCATGTACCCGATCAACGCCTTCCGCAAGGTTCCCCTGACCAGCGACCAGTACACGGCCTCTTGGGTTGAGTCACCTTCGAGCTTCCACCCTGGTGGCGCGAATTTCGCCTTCTCCGACGGCTCGGTCCACTTCGTCAAGGAAACGGTCCAGTCGTGGGCCTATAACCCGGCCACCGGATATCCCACCGGCGTTTCCAACACCAACGGCGTCTATAACTTGCTCCCGGGCACCCAGCTTGGCGTGTTCCAGAAGCTCTCGACCCGCGCCGGCGGCGAGGTCATCAGCTCCGACCAGTATTGACCAACCACCGGCGTACCGGCCCCTGGCCGGTTCGCCGCGTGATCGTTTGGTGGCTCGATCCATCGGGATCGTGTCGGCTCACCCGCCGGCGCGGTCCCGATTTCCTTTGATTCGCCATCGGTGGCGGGCTGTTTCCCCGAGACGACACGGTTAGAATCATGGAATAATTTGACTCACGCGGCGAACGCATGAGTGGGTCGTGGGCCTCGTTCTCGTGGGTAAGGCCGCGCGGTCGGATTCGGCCTAACAGGGGCGTGATCCTTGGGTACAAGGAGAGCTTGCCGTGTCGGATGGTCTCAAGCGGGTTTACGGCATTGATCTGGGGACCACATACTCGGCGATCGCCTATGTCGACGAGCATGGCAAGCCGGTCGTTGTCCCGAACCAGGAGAGCGAGCGGATTACTCCCTCGGTGGTGCTTTTCGACGGCGATTCGGTGATCGTCGGCAACACGGCCAAGGAATCGGCCAAGGTCGAGCCCCATCGGGTGGTGACGCGGGTCAAGCAGCACATGGGCGACCCTCATTTCGTGTTCGATCACGACGGAAAGAGTTATGGCCCCGAGGACATTTCGTCGTTTGTCTTGCGCAAGGTCACGGGGGACGCCGAGATCGCCCTGGGCGAAAAGATTCAGGATGTCGTGATTACCTGCCCGGCCTATTTCGGGGCACCCGAGCGCGAGGCGACGGCGAATGCCGGCCGACTGGCGGGGCTGAATGTCCGCGCGATCCTGAACGAGCCGACGGCCGCCGCGATCGCCTATGGGCTCGAGCAGGGGGAGGATCAGATCGTCCTGGTGTACGACCTGGGGGGTGGGACGTTTGACATCACGATGATCGAGATCAAGGAACGACTGATCCGGGTCATTTGCACGGGGGGCGACCACCGCCTGGGGGGGGTTCTCTGGGACGAGGCGATCGTGATGTATCTGGCCGAGCGGTTCCGCGACGACACCAGCGAGGAATCAGACCCGCTCGACGATCCCGAGGTCTTGAACGACCTGTTTCTTCAGGCCGAGCGTGGAAAAAAGACGCTCACTCAGCGCGAGAAAGCCCCGTTCCGGGTGACTCACGCCGGTAAGCAGGCGCGGGTGGAGCTCGATCGGGCCAAGTTTGACGAGATCACCCGCCATCTTCTCGACCGGACGATTGAGCTCACGCGCGAGATGCTCGCGGAGGCACGGGTCAAGGGTTACGAGCGATTTGACAAGGTGATCCTGGTCGGCGGCGCGACCCGGATGCCGCAGGTTCCGGAGCGCCTGGTGGCCGAGCTGGGCAAAACGCCCGAAAGCTACGACCCCGACGAGGCCGTCGCCAAGGGGGCCGCGCTTTACGCCCTCAAGGAATCGCTGATCAATCAGGTCGAGGATTTCCTGGCGACCAAGGCCGGCGGAGGCACCTCGTCATCGCCCATCGACGTCTCCGACGTGTCCGAGGAGCAAATGGCGATCGCGCTTGACCATCTCGAGAGAGAGCTGGGCTTCACCCTGACGGGGCCGGTGCGGGAGCTGGTGGGCACGCGGATCGTGAACGTCCTGTCAAAGAGTCTGGGCGTCCTCGCCCGCAATGAGAAAAAGCAAGACATCGTGGTCTATCTGTTGCCGCGCAACGCCGAGGTCCCTCTGGAACGGATGAGCGATTTCGGAACCGACGCCGACAACCAGACGGCCGTCGACATCCAGGTGATGGCGGGCGAGCGTGATAGCCCCGACCCTGGCGATTGCCAGGAGGTCGGCGTGGCGACCCTGAACCTGCCCGAACGGCTTCCCGCGCGGAGCCCGATCCGGGTGACGTTCTCGATCAGCAAGGATGGTCGCCTGACGGTGACGGCCGTCGATCTGACCGGGGGGCGTTCCATCGATGTGTCGTTCGAGACCGAGGCCGTCATGAACGCCGAGGAGGTCGCCGCGCGATCGACGGCGCTGCGGCTTTTAACGGTGTCCTGAACCGGCGAGCGAGGGGCAACCAGGGCATGGGGTGTTTTGTCGGCATCGATCTGGGTACGACCAACTCGGCCGTGGCCAGGCGCAACGCCTTTGGCCGGCCCGAGGTGATCCCGAATCGCGATGGCGGTAACATCACCCCCTCGGTGATTTACTTTGGTGGCGGCCAGCCCCTAGTCGGTCAGGAGGCCAAGGAATTCGCCCGCCTGGGCGATCAAGAAATCGCCAGCTTTTTCAAGCCCCATATGGGGAATCCGCAGTATCAGCTCGAATTCCAGGGCCGTTCCTATTCGGCTTCGGATCTGTCGGCGATTGTGCTCAAGCGGCTTAAGGACGATGTCGAGCACAGGCTCGGCGAGACGATCGAGGGGGCGGTCGTCACCGTGCCTGCCTATTTCGCCGACCCCCAGCGAAAGGCCACGCTCGAGGCCGGCCAGTTGGCCGGGCTGGTGGTTTCGCGAATCTTGAACGAGCCGACGGCGGCTGTCCTCGCCTATGGCCTGCAACGAACGGGGCTAGCCGAGACGGTCTTGATCTACGACCTGGGTGGGGGCACCTTCGACGTGACGGTCGCGCGGGTGGCACCCGAGGAAATCACGATCCTGTCAACCGCCGGCGACCATGACCTGGGGGGGAAGAATTGGGACGACCGGATCGCGACCTATCTGGCTGAGCGGTTCCTGGCGGAGACAGGGTTTGACCCGCTCGACGATCCGGTCGCGCTGAATGAGGTGTTGGCGCGGAGTGAGCAGGCGAAATGGACGTTGTCGGAGCGATCGAGCGCTCGGATCACGCTTCAGCTTGGGTCGGATCGGCGCACGTTTGAGCTCGCGCGGGGGGAGTTCGAGTCGATGACCGCCCCGCTCATGGATCGGACGAGGCGGCTGACCGAGGAGGCGTTGGGCGAGGCTGGGCTCGAATGGCCGCGGCTTGACGGGGTGCTCTTGGTGGGGGGTTCGACGCGGATGCCGATGGTTCGCGGTTACGTGAGCCAGATGGCCGGAAAGCCCCCGCGGATGGGGGTGAATGTCGACGAAGTGGTCGCGCTGGGGGCGGCCATTCAGGCGGCCATGGACTCAGGCGAGACCACCCAGGACGCCGTCCCTCGGTTCACCCTCGGCGGCACGGGCCCGGTCGCGCCGCCAGCGCCCAGGCGCGTCGTCGACGTGATGTCTCATAGCCTGGGCGTGCTCGCCGTCAATGTCGCCGGAACCGCGTACATCAACGACGTCGTCATCCGTCGTAACACGTCGATCCCCGCCCGTGAGACTCGATCATATTCGCATGAGACCCACGGCGGTGCCAACACCAAGCTCGAGGTCTATCTCACGCAGGGGGAGAGCGAGTTTCCGCTCGACTGCGCGATCCTGGGCAAGTATGTGTTCGAGGGGGTTCGGCCCACCGACGCGCGGGTGACGATCGATCTCGCGCTCTTCTATGATTCCAACGGCGTGGTCCAGGTGCGGGCGGTTCAGCGCGACACGGGGCACGCCCTTGGGATGACGGCCCTGCCGGTGCCCGACGATCTGTCATGGCTGGGCCTGCCCCCGGAGACCGCGCCGGCCAGCGATGCCCAGCCGTGCCGGGTTTACTTGTTGATGGACGGATCGTCGAGCATGCTGGGCGAGCCGCTCCACGAGGCCCAGACGGCGGCGCGCGAGTTTTTGGCGCGGTGCGACCTCACGCGGATGGAAGTCGGGCTGATTTCGTTTTCGACCGAGGTCGTCCTGCAATCGCCAGCCACCAAGAACGCCAGGCGGTTACACGCGGCGATCGATCGCTTGGAGGCGATGGGGAGCACCAATTTAAC
>JAKBAP010000367.1 GCA_021808995.1 Planctomycetota bacterium
GGAACCACTCATGCGAGATCGCCGTTCGGGTTTCACGTTGATCGAGCTTCTGGTCGTGATCGCCATCATCGCCGTTTTGATCGCTCTTCTCCTGCCGGCCGTCCAGGCCGCTCGCGAGGCCGCCAGGCGCATTCAGTGCGTCAATAATGAAAAGCAAATCGGGCTTGCCATGCATAATTACCATCAAGCGATCGGCTGCCTGCCGGGGGCGGACATGGTCTATAACAGCGCGAACGCCACCGAATTGTCCGCTCTTTCGATGGCCTTGCCCTTCATGGAGCAGGCCAATGTCTTCAATGCCATCAATTGCGACTTTTCCTATCAGGATCCGAGCAACGTCACCTCGATGATGACCGTGATCAACGGATTTGTCTGCCCCTCGGACGCTCCCGACACTCTCCCCGCCCTGGGTGGTCAGACCAACTACATGGCCAACATGGGAACCAACATCGTGTGGCAGGCGTCGGTTGGCATGAACGCCAGCCTTCCCCCTCCCAACGGCGTGTTTTACGGCGACAGCGCCACCACGTTCGCGGGGATTCCCGACGGACTTTCGAACACGACGTTTTTCGCCGAACGGGTGCATGCCGACTGCAACCTCTCGGTTGTAAGCCCCATGTCCGACGTCTTTTTCTCGCCCATGTTCCCGACCACCCCCGCGCAGGCGCTCCAGATGTGCCAGGCGGTGAACATTTACGATCCCGCCAGCCAATTCCCGCTGTTCATGGGGGCACCCTGGCTGTGCGGCCAGCATGTTTTCCAGCATGTGTCGGGGCCTGACACGCGGTCTTGCGGCTTTTTCATCGCTCTTCGGGCGGTCATGCCGTGTTCGAGTCGTCATCCCGGCGGCGTGAATGTCCTCTTCGGCGACGGATCGGTGAAATTCATCAAGGATTCGGTCAATCTGATTGCCTGGCAGGCCCTGGGAACCCGGGCTGGTGGCGAGGTCGTCTCCGCGGACAGCTATTGATCACCCCTTATCGGGAGGAATCCTTCGATGATGGCCAATTCAGGTCCGGCCCAATGGGCCAAGCTCGTCCGCGAAGACCGGGACCACAGCCTTCTGGGAAGCCTGGCGATCGTGATGGTCTCCGTGGTGGTTCTGGCCGCGCTTGTCATGACCGGGTGCTCGAACCCCAGCCTCGCGCATGCCGTCGATCCACCACGGGCGATCGACGCCCTCAAGACGGCCCTCGACGCGTGGAAACAAGGCGCTGACCCCAAGTCGCTCGCCGATTCCGCGACCCCCATGACCGTTCAAGACCTCGAATGGTCCGGCGGGGCGCGGCTGGTCGATTACGCCATCGTCAGCGACCCCAAGGCCGAGGACGCCAATCTCCGCGTCCGGGTCAAGCTCACCCTCGCCGCCGATTCGGCCAGGTCACGGGCGAAAACCCTCGAAAAGCAGGTCTGGTATCTAGTCGGAACCAGTCCCTCCGTCACCGTGTTTCGCGATATGCTCAGGCGGTGATGCGAACGGTCCAGATTCGTGCTTGATCGCGGCGGGCGATTCGTCATCGATCCTTTCTTCGCTCAGGAATAATTAAGTGATGATTCGAGAACTGTGTTATGATCGGCTCGGACGCGGCTTGCTAGTGGGCCTCGGGTTGGCTGTCTTGGCCGGCGCTGACGATCCCAAGGCGAAGCCCACCCCGCCGCCAGGCGAGGAGTCCGCCCTGATCGCCCAGGCCCTCCGGGAGTCGTGGCCCGACCACCCCGAGTGGGTCGACATGCTCGCCGCGATCCTCGACGACGAGCCGATGGGGCCGAATTTTGGATGGTTTCGCGCCGCCAGGACTCAAACCCGATTCGGCTGGGAGGCAACCCGAGATCGCTACGACAAGAACGCCGATGGCACGATCGCTCGGTCGGAGTTTCCCGGTGGCGACGCCGATTTCGCTCGCCTCGATCGCGACCGCGACATGAGCCTCACCCCGGCCGATTTTGACTTTGACGCAAGCTCGCTCGCGCCGTCGCCGGGCGCGATGCTCTTTTCCCGGCTCGACGCCGATGGCAGTGGGAAGATCACTCGCGAGGAGCTCGACGCACTCTTCAAGGCCACGGATTCCGACGGCCGGGGCTTTCTCTCGCTCGACGACATGAAGCACGCTTTCACCCCGCCCGCGCCACGGCCAGGGGCGAATCCCACCACGGGGATGCCGTCGAAGGCGACCCTGGTCAAGGGGCTCTTTAGCCAGGAGATCGGCTCGCTCGAGCCAGGCCCCAGCCTCGATCAATCGGCCCCTGATTTCTCCCTCAAGACCCACGATGGCAAGACTGAATTCAACCTATCCAGGAACGTCGGGGCCAAGCCGCTGGTCTTGATTTTTGGGAACTTCACCTGCGGACCATTCCGTAGCCATTCAGGCAACATTGAGAAGCTTTATCAGCGCTACAAGGACAGGGCCAATTTCGTGATGGTCTACGTTCGGGAGGCGCATCCGACCGGCGGTTGGCGGATGGAGAGCAACGACCGCGTGGGCGCGATCGTGGTCCAGCCCCGGACGTACGACGAGCGCGTGGCCGTCGCGCGACAATGCGGCAAGCTGCTCCAGTTCGCGTTCCCGATGCTCGTTGATTCGATCGACGACGCCGTGGGGACGCGCTATAGCGGAATGCCCGGCCGGCTCTATCTGATCGACAGCGCGGGCAAGATCGCGTTCAAGAGCGGGCGCGGACCGTATCATTTCAAGCCGGCCGAGCTTGAGCAGTCGCTCGTGCTGATGCTCCAGACCGACAACCAGAAGGCGACGACCTCAAGACAGGGGACGCCCGCCAAGCCAAGCAGGGAATCCCACGCGTCTCGCGAGTGATTCTTCCGCTCTCCGAAGCACGAAAACCCACCCCAATCACCGCGTTTAAGCCACGCGGGTCATGTCAAATCCAACGGCCGCGTGTCACCAGCCACGCGGCCGTTCTCTTTTTGATCGAGCTTTTCACGCTTTAATGAGCGGCCGGGTGAAAAACGAGGGAGGCGACCTTCTTGGATGGGGCGGTGAGGGCGCTCTTGGGGTCGGGAGATTTGCCGTCGGGGCCCGGTGGCAAGGTCGGCAGCAACTCGGCGAGCCCCGTTGTCTTGCCGGTCAGTGCCTTCATGAAGGCGATCACGTCGGCCTTTTCCTGAGCCGTCAGCTCGAGCTTCTTTTTCATGTCCTCATCGAGCGAGGGATTGGGCGTGCCTCCCTTGTCATAATGATCCATGACTTCCTCGAGTGTGTTCATACCGCCGTCGTGCATGTAGGGGGCGGTGCGCTCGATGTCGCGGAGGGTGGGCGTCTTGAACGCGCCCAGATTCGAGTCGCTCTTGGCCCCGATCGGGTCGATCGCCCAGCGCCCCAGGTCGGCGAACTTGCCGGTCACCGGGTCATAGCCCACGCCCAGGTTGTGAAACTGCTCGTCGGTGAAGTTAAACCCAACATGGCAGAGCGTGCACTTGGCCTTCTGGCGGACGACGGTGGGCTGATATTCGTCGTCGGTATTGAGAGTGAGGCCAAAGAGCACCATGCCTCGCTTTTCGCTTTCCGAGAGGGCCTTGTTGTCGCCGGCGTTGTACTTGTCGTATTTGGAGTCGCCGGAGAGGGCGGCCACGCGCTCGAAGGTCGCGATCGCCTTGGCCATGCCGTCGAGCGTGACGTCGGTCCCGAAGACCTTCTGAAATTGCTCGGTATAGCTCTTGATCCCGCGCAGACGCATCACGATTTGCTCGTACGATTGCTTCCCCATTTCGATCGGATTCTGCGGTGGTCCCTGTGACTGCCCCTCGAGCGAGGGGGCTCGCCCGTCCCAGAACATCGACTTTCCGTAGACCGTGTTGATGACGCTGGGAGCGCTTCGGCCCCCCGTCTGGCCATTGATGCCGATCGATACCGGCATGCCGTCGGTCCAGCCCTTGGCGGGATTATGGCAGGTCGCGCAGCTCACCGTGCCGTCGAGCGAGACCCGGGGCTCGAAATAGAGCTGTCGACCCAGCTCGTATTTGCCCTTGGTGATCGGATTGGCCGCGGGGACGTAAACCTTGGGCGTGAGGGGTTGCAATCCCTTGGGCACCGAGACCGTCAGGGGCTCGTCCTTGATCAGTGCCGGATTGGAGGCCGCCCAGAGATGATTGAAAGGCGTCGGACCCTGGGTCGATTCGCCCCCCTTGACCTCTTCCTTCACGACCTCCTCGAGCTGTTTGGTATCGATCGACCGCGCGGGGGACGACCCCGCGGCCGCCTGGCCACGCTTTTGGTCATCGCTCCTGGGCTCGTCCTGCTTGGCGGCCGAGGATTCCGAGCCGGAAACTCCCTTGGTGTCGCCTTTCTTGATGCGCTCGGCCTGGGCCAGCATCCCCTTGGTCGCGAGCTCCGCGATCCGGCTCGAATCCGCCGGGTCGTTGGCATCGCCCCCGCTACATCCCACCACCAGCGACAGGCCCACGCAGGCCCCCAGCCATCGCGGACCAGTCTTGAACGCTCGCTGCATAGTCGCGATTCTCCCTTGGCTAATTCCCCAAACCTCGGCGCGATACACTGTCGTTAACGGGGCGCGAACCGTCGGAGCTGTCTCCGAAGGGTCCAACCGACTCCCAGGGGACAGCATCCGCCGAGTGGTGACGATCCTTGAACCTAGCCCGCCAAACCCGGTTCGCGTGCCGGCCGCTCCACCGCGCAAGGCCCGGGGCTCGTCATGTTCCGCGCGGAAAAACCATGCTCCGCGAAACCGGAACGAGAATCCTCTGTCTCGCCAAACCAGGAGTTATTATCGTTTTGCGAGGACAAGGGGTCAAGGAGCACGCTGATTTCACGGAGTCGCATGGCTCACGGACGTTCTCGCCCTCGGTCATTGTATTCAGGAGACAACACCGCCATGAAAACGCCCCCTCGGTTAGGTCTCACCGGTCGCCTGGAGATCGTCGTCGGACCCGACAATCGGATCAGCTTCGCCGATCACCGGATGCCGGCGATCCTGGCGACTCCCTGGTTGATTGCCTATCTTGAATACACCTCCCGAGACGCCATCGCCCCGTGTCTCGAGGACCACGAGCGCTCCGTCGGGGTCTCGGTCGATGTCGAGCACCTCGCCCCCGCTCCCGAAGGAGCGAAGGTCACCTGCAAGGCGCGGGTGATCCACGTCGACGGCCAGGTCGTCACCTTCCAGGTCGAGGCCCGCGACCAGGCCGAGCTGCTCGCCAAGGGGCTCCATCGCCGCCGCGTGATCGACGTCGATCGCTTCGCCCGCCGGGTCGAACGAAAAAAGGCCGAACTCAAGCCCTGAATCGCCGACGGACTAGCGTCCCACGGGTCGGAACCTTAGACTCAGATCGGAA
>JAKBAP010000368.1 GCA_021808995.1 Planctomycetota bacterium
CGACTCATGATAGGCGGTCGCCCGTTTATCCTTCGCGGTGATCATATCCTCGCGCTTGGCCCCCAGGATGACCTTGTCGAGGGCCGTGTCGAGATCGGCGGCATCGACGGCGGCCTTGTCGGCACGGGTCGCCAGCAGGGCAGCCTCGTTGACCAGGTTGGCCAGGTCAGCGCCACTCATTCCGACCGTGCCCCGCGCGATCTTGTCGAGATCGACATCCGGCGAGAGGGGGACGTTGCGAATGTGGACCTTCAGGATCTCCATTCGCCCCTTCTTGGTGGGCAGGTCGACCGTGACGTGGCGATCAAACCGGCCAGGACGCAAAAGCGCCGGGTCGAGCACGTCGGGACGGTTGGTGGCCGCCAGCACGATCACGCTCTCACTGGGCGAAAAACCATCCATCTCGGTCAAGATCTGGTTCAGCGTCTGCTCACGCTCGTCGTGACCGCCCCCCAGGCCGGCCCCACGGATTCGGCCGACGGCGTCAATCTCGTCGATAAACAGGATGCAAGGGCTGTTTTCCTTGGCCGTCTTGAACATGTCGCGGACCCGGCTCGCCCCCACGCCCACGAACATCTGGATAAATTCCGAGCCCGAGATCGAGAAAAACGGGACGCCCGCCTCGCCGGCGACCGCCCTCGCGAGCAGCGTCTTGCCTGTTCCCGGCGGCCCGTTGAGCAAGACCCCCTTGGGAATCCGCCCCCCCAGCCGCTGAAATCGCTCGGGACTCTTCAGGAACTCCACGATCTCCTGGAGCTCGGACTTGGCGTTCTCGAGACCGGCGACCTCGTCGAACGTGGTCCGTTGCTTGGATTTGTCGTGCCTCTTGGCTGGGCTCTTGACGAAGCTCCCAAGGATTCCCCCGTCAAACTGATCACGCGCCCGGCGCATCATCAAATACAGGAAAATCACGAGCACGAAGGTCGGCAAAAGGAGCATGATCCACGCCAGCCCGCTCGCGGAATTGGGGGGGTTCCCCTCGATAAAAGTCGTTTCATCGGCGGGCTTGTCGTGCTTGGCGTTGATCTCGATGAGCTTATGCACGGCCGGGTCGATCGACTGCTCGGTCGGCGCGTAGGCGACGAACTTGTGCACATTGGTCCGCGTATGCGTCGCCGGGTTCTCGAACGGCTGCTCGTGGCGAAGCTCGCCCCGGATCTCGTTCCCCTGAATCGACAGGCTCTTGACGTTGTCGGCGTCGACCTGGGCGAGGAACCAGGGATAATAGAGCACCGGCACGTCGGATCCGGGCTTGAACTGGTAAAAGATAATCGCGAACCCCCCGATCAGGAGCAGCCAGAGCCACGGAGGCGTGGGGGGGCCGCTGACACTGTCGGGCTTTCGCCCGCCGGTGGCTGGGGGACGTCGCGTGGGTTCCGGGTCTCGCGGTCGATTCTCCATGCGTGCTCACTCAGTTCCCTGGTCGTCGGGATAGTCCATGAACCAACCTCGCTCTCAAGGGGCGGCGGCCCCAGGCGGGGGGTGTCCATCAAGCGTATTGTACAGAAGCTTTGCCGAAAGTTCAGGGGGTCCCCCCGCGAAACCCCCCAAGGAGCACATCCACCCACCAATGGACAATCAATCCTGGGTGGGGTGGTCAGTGGGCGTGGCCGACGGATTCGAGCCATTTCTCGCAGTCCATCGCGGCCGCGCAGCCCGACCCAGCCGCCGTGATGGCCTGGCGATAGTGGGTGTCGACGACATCGCCGCAGCCAAACACGCCGGGGATGCTCGTGGCGGTCCCATAATTGAGCATGTTCTCGATGAGCCCCTTGGGCAGGTTCTCATCGGCCCAGGCGAGGGCGGTCCGGGTGAGCAAGTAACCCTCGGGCGTGGTAGCGAGCTGGCCTTTGAGAACCCTGGTATTGGGAACATGGCCGATGGCCAGAAACAGGCCGTCGAGCGGCAACACCCGGGTCGACTCGTCGAGGCTTGAGCGAAGGGTCACGCCGGTCATGATGTTATGCCCCTCGCGCGGCTCGCCCACGATCCCCTCGACGACCGAATTCCAGGCATAGGCGACCTTGGGATTCTTGAAAACCCGGTCTTGCATGATCTTGGAGGCCCGGAGCGAGTCCCGGCGGTGGATCAGAGTGACCTTGCTAGCGAACCGGGTCAGGAACGTGGCTTCCTCCGCCGCCGAATCCCCCCCGCCGACGACGCCGATCTCCTTGCCCCGATAAAAATGGCCGTCGCAGGTCGCGCAGGTGCTCACTCCGTTGCCCTTATAGACCCCTTCCGTCCCTAGCCACCGCGCGCTTGCCCCGGTCGCCACGATCACCGCGTCGCTGGTACAGTCCTCGATCGTGCCGCTGGTGGGGTCGCCGCTGGGGTCGTCGGTGGTCGTGATCCTGAACGGGCGCTTCGAGAAATCCACGTCGACCACCGTCCGAAAGTGGCACTCGGCTCCGAATCGCACCGCCTGGGTCCGCATCAGGTCCATGAGCTCGGGCCCCTGGATTCCCTGGGGAAAACCCGGAAAATTGTCGACGGCCGTCGTCAGGGTGAGCTGGCCGCCAGGCTCGCCCCCCTCGAAAACCAGGGGAGCCAAATTGGCGCGGGCGGCGTAAATCGCCGCCGTCAGGCCAGCCGAGCCCGATCCAATAATAACGACCGACTTATGGGTTACAGCCATCGACAGCCTCGCGGACTTGACCAATCGGAAAGCGCGTTCTCGATCCAATCCGAGAATGCGGCCCGACGGGCCGCTCTCGCGCCAACGTTACGAGCATCTATTATACCGGCCCGACTCGCCGCTCGCTCGATTCTGAAATTGGGCGTCTCCAAGGATCCCTCGAACCGCGTCGGGTGTCATGATCAACCGGCTGAAATCCGCGGCTCTGGTCCAACCGGGATGGGAGACATGCCATGTGGTTCGCCATCGTGCTTGGAATTCTGGGGGTTGTCCTGGGGGGGATCGCCGCGAGCCAGGTGGTTGATGACGCCAGCCAGGGCTGGGTGATCCTCGCGGTGGAAGTCCACGGGTCGATAAGCTTGCTTGCGCTTGCGGTCGCCCATGGCTTTCGATCGGCGGGGGCACCCGTCGAGGATCTCACGTCGAGATCGGGCTGGGGGCTGTTGGTTCGGGCGGCCTTGCTTCCGTATTCGGTCCTGGCGGCGTCGACCCTCGCGTTTTCGAGCTGGCTGCTCCGCGAGGACATGATGAACGAGATCGCCTCAGGGCTTTTCCTCGGGCGACTCCCCTTTCCCTGGGAGCGGCGCGGGCTTAAGGCAGCCGGCGTAACCGCTGTCCTGAATCTTTGCTGGGAGTTCCCATCGGTCGTGACGGTGCCCGGCGTCGCGACGATTTCGATCCCGATTCTCGATGGATGCCCTCCCACGCGGCGGCAATTCCGAGAGACCGTCGAGCGTGTGGAGCGCTGGCGTGAGGAGGGGCGGGTGGTCTTGATTCACTGCGCCCAGGGCCACGGGCGCAGCGCGATCGTCTCCGCGGCCGTCCTGAACGGGCTCGGCCTGGCTCGCGACGCCGATGAGGCACTCACGCGGATTCGGGCCGCCCGTCCGAGGGCCAATCCATCGCCCGCTCAAATCGCGGCCCTCCGGGCTTTCCTCGAACGAACGGCGTTTCCATGCCCGGAATCTCATCTCGACGGCTAAATCGGGCGATTCGAGCCTGTTGGCCAAGACGTAACCTAGACTCGAAATGAGCCCCGACTCTCCGGGACGCGCGAGACGTAACGGCTGTGGACGACCAACGAGGGCTAGATCCACCTAGAGGCAGATTCCCGAATTCTCAGAGGATGCGAACCATGCTGGTGCTCACCCGGAAGTTGATGGAGAGGCTCTTTATCGGGGACGATATTTGCGTCACGATCGTTCGGCTTGAAGGCGGGCAGGTACGACTGGGTATCGACGCCCCTCGCGATGTCCCGGTGGTCCGAGCGGAGCTCGTCCCCGAGCGCCCGGCCCCGAGGTTTCGCTCGGCCCATCCTGGCCACGAAATGCCGGCTCGGCCCGAGCTTCGAGCCGAGCCCAGCGAACCGGTTAGATACTCGCCATTCGCGGTTCGTGAAACCGATAGCCGACGCCGCGGACGGTCTCGATAAGGTCCCCCGAGTCGCCGAGCTTCTTGCGAAGGCTCTTCACGTGGACGTCGATCGTGCGCTCGAGCACGATCGCGTCCTCGCCGATCGCGGCGTCCATGAGCTCAAACCGCGTGAATGCCCGGCCCGCTTGCCGCACCAACACTTCCAGCAGGCGAAATTCGGTCGGCGTCAGCGGCAGCTCGACATCGTGCAAAAGCGCCCGATGGCTATGACGGTCGATCACGATGCCTTGGCACTCGACCTGTGCTCCCTGGTTCGGCTCGTCCCGGAGCTGGGCCCTGCGGAGCTCTTTCTTGATCCGTTGGATCAGGACTTTCATGCTGTAGGGCTTGGTCACATAGTCGTCCGCGCCGGTGGCGAACCCGACTAACTGGTCGGTTTCCTCGGTCTTGGCCGTGACCATGATGATCGGGATCTCGCGGGTCCGCGAGCCCTGCCTGAGCTCACGGCAGACGTCCAGGCCCGGCATCCCCGGCAGCATGAGATCCAGAACGACAATGTCGGGAAGCTTGAGCTGGGCGCGGCGAAGGCCGTCCTGCCCATCGTGGGCGACCATGACCTCGAATCCCTCGCGCTCGAGGTTCAAGGTCAGGACCTCGACCAGGGAACGCTCGTCCTCAATCACCAGAATCTTGGGTGCCGCCATCGTCGCCTTGCTCGATCTGGAGTGATGATCCTCATTTCAACCCGCCGCCTCCAATCTTAACAATCGCCATGAGACCAAGATGTCATCGCAATGAAGAAATCGAGAAGACCGCGTGGCGGCTATCCCGAGGGTCTGAGGTCGGGAATCCAGCCGGGGGTTGGTGAGGTAATCGAGGTTCAAGGAGGGAAAGCCGAGGGTCCAGGTTTGCTAGTCGCCTCGAAACTCGTGGACGGCCGGGCCGAGAACGCGGTGTCGGCCGGTCAGCCGATGCGGCCGGTGATGTAGGCTTCGGTGCGGGGGTCCTTGGGATTCGTGAACAAGAGATCGGTGGGGCTGAATTCGGCGAGGATGCCCGTGCGATGGCCGTCGGGGGCGGCCTCGTCGAGCATCAGGCAGGCGGTCAGATCACTGACCCTGCGTGCTTGCTGCATGTTGTGGGTGACGATCACGATGGTGTAATCATTCTTGAGGTCGTCCATCAGGTCCTCGACCCGCGCGGTCGAGATCGGGTCCAGGGCCGAACAGGGCTCGTCCATCAGGATGACCTCGGGCTCGACCGCCAGCGTCCGGGCGATGCAGAGCCGCTGTTGC
>JAKBAP010000369.1 GCA_021808995.1 Planctomycetota bacterium
ATCCAAGCTCGCAAGCCCGCCCCGCGACGCTGAGTCGGCGGTGCTGGTACGTACACTTCGTAGGTATCCCGATCGAGCTTGGCCAGCGCTTGGGTCGATCCGGGTTTCGCGCGCTCGGGGGGTGGTGACTTTAGCTTCGATTTCGTTGTTGGTGTGTTTTTCCTTTCGACTTTGCCGGGTGTCGGGCTTGTAGTGGTTATTCCAGGCTCGATTGGAGCGTCGTTGTCTTGTTTCGAAGACGTTTGGGAGGGAACCTAGGACAGGGCGGCTGGGCCGTCCTATGAGTTCTTCGGACGGAGTCGTTGGACCACCGGGCAGGGATGGTTGTCCGCGCGTCTTGAAGAGCATCCATGAAACCGCACCGCGCCCGCATCCATCGACGTCGCCTGCGCCCGGAGTGTTTCGAGCTTGAGCCTCGGATCGCGCTGGCCCTTTCCGCGATCAGCCTGGGGCAGGACGGCCACGACCTGGTCGGGCCCAATGCGTCGCAGGGACCGGACGGGATGCAGGATGTCCACGTTCAGCTTACGGGGTTGACCGGGGCCGTCGATCATATCGTCGTGACCTCGCCGGGGGGGTTTGGATGGGCAACCGCCCCCGATCCCACGGGGCTGGCGCTCGCCGAGTATTTCCCGAGCGCGACGGTCGGGCAGGGGGATCTCTATCTGAATCCCCAGGTCCAGAGCGACGCGTCGCCGAGCGCGAGCGCCCTGGGGGGCTCGACCGGGTCGCTGATCGACCTCGCGCCTGGGGCGACGCTCTCGATCAGCGTCTATTACCAGGGGAGTTCGACCCCGGCGACCACCACGACCGCCGACAACCTGGGCGCGACCCTGTCGCCGATGCCCACCATCCCCGCGCCCGCCAACGTGGCGACGGGGTTCAGCGTGCTCGCGCTCGGTCAAGATGGTACGGGGGCGGGTTACGAGCAAGGCTTCGTCCACCTGGTCGTCACGGCGGAGAACGGGGTCGTCTTCAACCCCGCGACCTTCGGCCAGATCGAATGGGGACTGTCGGATAACGCGGGGCTCGCCTGGGACAGCACCCCGAATTCGCTTGGGCATGCTCATATCTATGCCTCGCTCAGAAATGGCTCGACCTCGGTCGCCGACCTTTATTTCCCTCCGTTGCGGAACGAGAGTGGGGGGGGTCCAGGAAACATGGTCTTGCGGGCGACGTTACCAGGCGATTCCAACGTTTATGCCACGACGTTCACGGGGGGGGCGTGGTCGCCGGCCTTGATGACCAATCCGCTCGACGGGGTCGCGGCCCCATCACCGCCGACGACCGAGGCCGAGCTGCGGGCCCTGCTCGCGTCGACCAGCCCGGAATACGACACGATCTCGCTCCCCGCCAACACGACGATCATCATCACCCAGCCGATCCCGATCACCCACTCGGTACGGATCATCGGCAATGGGGCGACCTTGCTCTTCGACCAGGGAACCACGGCCGCCTGGCCGGCGACCGCGCCGGCGGCGATCTATGTGAGCGCCCCGCAGGGGACCAATCTCAGCATTGAATTTGACTCGTTCACGATCGCCTTCTCCCAGGCGGCCCCAATTCGCTGGAGCAATCCCGCGGGGAGCGTCCCCACGCTCTACGACCCACTCAACAACCCCTCGGGGGCGGTCCACGCGGTGATCGATGATCGTGATATGAACAATAATAGCAATGCCGACCAGCTTATCCTTTCCGGGATGACGATCTCGGGTCCGCCGGCGTTTGACGCCGCGAGCTACGCGGCGCTGGGGACCCAGCTCGCGCAATCGGGCGACACGGGAAACACCTACGTGGGCGAGTCGGCGATCGACCTGGTCCGGACCAACGACGCGGATTTTGGCTCGATCACCAACAGCCATCTCCAGGGAGGGCCGGTGGAGCTTTTCGGTGGTCCCTGGGCCGTGACGGGCAATACGGTCCTGGGGGCGAGCGCGGATACGTTTTCGCCGGCGGCGTTTTCGCTCCATTCGCCGCGTGACGTCGTGATTGAAGGCAACCAGGTCAGTCAGCAGAGCCCCACTGGAAAGCTCTTTCGCCTGGTCAACATGGCGGTCTCGGGCTTTGACAACATGATCTCTGGGAATGTCTTTTCGGGTGGAGTGGGCCAGGCGGGCAATGAGCTCACGTATTCGGCTCAATCGGGCAATTTCATGGGGATCAACGATCCCGAGGTGATCCTGGCCGAGAGTAATTACGGAGTCTTGTTCGAGGGTCGACCGGCGGCGGTTTCGAGCGATGGTCGGGTCCTGGTCTTGAACAACCTGCGAGTCGGGGTCGCGCCCCAGGCTACGGGTCCAGGTCTGGTGGTGTCGATTCTGTCGGCGGTGAGCGCCCAGGGGACGCCGGTGATGACCAACGCCGGCCAGTGGTTTGCCGTGGCCCAGCAAGCGAGCTATTCCAGTGATGGGACGCTCACGCTGCTCATGCAACAGGCCCTGCCGGCCGCGCCCCCGGGTGGATACAACGTGATCGAGATCACGGGGGGCTTCGTGAACAACACCATCACGGGCAACACGATCAACCTGGCGGGCGCGTCGTCGACGGGGATCGTCTTGAACGGCGGCGATTATGGCACGAGGATCACGGGGAATACGATCACCGGGGGATCGAGCTATCTGACCGTCTACACGGGGACCGCGATCAACGTGAGCGCGTCCATCGGGTCCGCGCCGACGTGGGGGGTGCCGTTTCCACTCCCCGGCGGCTGGACAGCGCTCCCCGACCTGGGCACGACCATCACCGGTAACACGATCCGGGACTCGCTCGGCGGCGTGATCGTCGGCACGCAACACGCCGTTAATTACTGGATGGGTCTGGTGGAGAGCACGTCGGAAACAGGGAGGGTCTTCCTCACCGCGACCGTGTCCGGGAACACGTTTGTCTGGGATGCGTCGTTTCTCGCCCAGTGGCAAACACGGTACGCGACGCTGGGCAACAACCCCGCCCAGACTTCCACCCCACCCACCGTCACGGTTGGATGGGGCTTTAGCGCGGAAGCGCCTGGGCCCTACGGAAGCCCGCGGTTTCCCTGGACCGTCGGGGGGGCCTTGACCGTCGGATCGGTGGACCAGCCGATCTTCGTCGACCCCGTCGAAAACCAGGTCACCATCGGCGACAACGTGACCCAGCAGGTCACCCAGGCGGGTTCGACGACGACTGTGACAGGCTCGACCGGGCAGATCTACGAGGGAACCGTGAACGGCGTCTCAACCGCCCCCGCCGTCGCGACGCAATCGTATAACGGCCTGGCGTACTATCCCTTTAATCTCGAAAACCTCAATATCGACGTCACGACCGCGGGGCCACCTCCGCCACCACCTCCTCCGCCACCGCCGCCTCCTCCTCCGCCTCCGCCATCACCTTCGATTCCCGTCGCTCCGGCGGGTCTCAGGGCGGATCTCTCGGGGCCGACGGGGATCGTCCTCAACTGGACGGCCTCGGCGGGGGCGTCGAGTTACATCGTCGATCGGAGTCCCGATGGAATGACCTGGACGACGATCGCGACGGGGCTCACGGCGAGATCGTACTCGGACTCGTCTCTTGGTTACAATACGACATATTATTATTTGGTGCTCGCGAGTTCGCCGGCTGGGGTGTCGGTACCGAGCGCGGTGGTCAGCGCGCGGACCTTGCCAGCTCCCGATGTGTTGTCGCTGTCGGGGCTGGTGTTTGGGACGGTGAGACATTCGGTCTATTCGGGACCGCTGGCGTCGTTCACGGATTGGAACACGTCCGCGCTGGCGGGGCAGTTTTACGCGGCCGTCAACTGGGGTGATGGGTCGGTGAGCTCGGCCTGGGTCGTGGGGGGCGAAGGCCAGTTCGTGGTCGAGGGGCGGCACGTCTACGCGAGGCCAGGGACTTACGCGGTCACGATCGGGGTGGTCCTCTCGAGCTTGGATCAGGCCAGCGCGACCGGTGTGTCGACCGCCCAGGTTTCTGGGCCGATCAATCACAGGCCGCCCCATTTCTTTCATGGTGCCCGGCGGGTTTCCCGGCACGTGAGGCATGTCTTTCGAGGCCGCCCGCGCTAGGGATCGTGATCGGGTGGGACTCTCTTGCTCGCGAAAAGCGCCATCGACTCCGAATTCACCAGGGGTGGGTTGGCGATCCGACACGGCATTCTCTTCGCGCGGGGTTGGCTAGGCTCTAGAATCGGGGCTGACGAAGGGTTTCACACAGGGAGTCGAGAGAATGGCAAAGCCGATCAAGGTCGCGGTGACGGGGGCGGGTGGTCAAATTGGATACGCCCTGATTTTTCGGATCGCCTCGGGGGCCGTCTTTGGGCCCGATCAGCCGGTGGCGCTCCAGCTCTTGGAGATCACACCGGCCCTGCCGTCGTTGGGCGGCACGTTGATGGAGCTCGAGGACTGCGCGTTTCCCCTTCTGAGCGACGTGAAAGCGACCGACAAGGCCGAGGAGGCGTTCGCGGGGGCGGATTGGGTCGTCCTGGTCGGTGGGCTGCCTCGGAAGGACGGGATGACGCGGGCGGATCTGATCCGGGCCAACGGGCCGATCTTCACGGGACAGGGGAAGGCGATCAACGACGCGGCCGGTCCCGACGTCCGGGTGCTGGTGGTGGCCAATCCGTGCAATACCAACTGCCTGATCGCGCGATCCCACGCGCCCAAGGTTCCCGATAATCGCTGGTTCGCGATGACCCGTCTCGACCAGAATCGCGCCGTCGGCCTACTGGCCAAGAAGGCCGGAGTGGGCGCCGGCCTGGTGACGCGGATGACGATCTGGGGCAACCACAGCGACACTCAATACCCCGACTACAAGAACGCCCTGATCGGCGGCAAGCCCGCGCCCGAGGTGATCGCGGACCCGACCTGGCTTTCGGAGACGTTCATCCCGACCGTGGCCAAACGGGGCTCGGCGGTGATCAAGGCGCGGGGTGCCTCGTCGGCGGCGTCGGCGGCGAACGCGGCCATCGACACGATCCATTCGCTCCATTTTCCGACCGCGGCGGGCGACTGCCATAGCGCGGCCGTCGTCTCCCAGGGCGAATACGGCATTCCCAAGGGGCTTGTCTACGGGCTGCCTCTGTCGACCCAGAGTGCCTCCAAGTGGTCGGTGGTGACCGGGCTCTCCATTGACGCCGCCGCCCGCGAAAAAATCGACGCCTCGGCCGCCGAGCTCATCGCCGAGCGCGACGCCGTCAAGGACCTACTGGGCTCGGCGGTGTCGTGATCGAGGGGGCCGAGGCCGACAGGAAGGGCGAGGGCCGAGAGGGGGACAGGCATCTTTTTCGGGAGACCGAAAAAGCAGCCAGTCCCCGACT
>JAKBAP010000016.1 GCA_021808995.1 Planctomycetota bacterium
CAAGCCCTCAAGGCCACGGGAACCGACCCCTTGACCAAAAATCTGTCAGTCCCCTGCCAGTGGACGGGCGACGTTTCTGGCCCTCATGAGTCGCATCCTGACGCGATCACGGGTCAAGATGCTCATGTTATGACCATGACGGAAACCCCTGAAAAACAAGACTCGGGACGCATGGTGACGTCCCGAGTCGTGTCTGGTCAGGAAGCGCGCCCGGTAGGATTCGAACCTACAACCTTCGGATTCGAAGTCCGCGACTCTATCCGTTGAGCTACGGGCGCCAAGTTCGAAAGCATAGTCTACAGGCATTCCCGCCACGGCCGCAAGTTGGTTGCCCGGCTCGGACCCGCCGCGAGGGTCGGTTCACGATTTCCGCGAGCTTCGACTAGCGAGACCACGCGGGAATCTGGAGAATTCTAGGTGACGGTCGTCGATCCCGGATGACGAGCGTTCCCAAGGGCCAGGTCCGCCCTGAGTTCGGTCGCACGCAGCCTTGAGTACACAACACTGATGCCGAAGTCGCCGACTATTGCGTTTGTCAGCCTGGGATGCTCCAAGAATCTCGTCGATTCCGAGCGAATGCTGGGCCTGCTCGCCCAGGACGGGTTCACCGTCGGGGCGGCCGTCGATGGATCCGACCTGGTCGTCGTCAACACCTGCGGCTTCATCGACGCCGCCCGCCAGGAATCGATGGGCGTCATCGAGGAAATGCTCGAGCGGAAACGGACCGGCTCGGTCAAGGGGGTCATCGTCGCCGGTTGTCTGGCCGAGCGCGGACGCGAGGAGCTCCTTGAGCAATTCCCCGAGGTTGACCAGGTCGTCGGTGTCTTTGGTCGCGAGGAGATCGCCCGACTGGCCGAGCGGGTTCTCGGCGGCCTGAACGAACAGCGCACCCTGTTTCGCCCCGCCCCGATCCAGGCGCAGGACGACCGCGCTCGGCTGCGGATGACCCCGCGGCATTTCGCTTATCTGAAAGTCTCCGAGGGCTGCGATCGGTTTTGCACGTTTTGCGCGATCCCCTTCATGCGGGGCAAGCACGTCTCGAAGCCTCTCGAAATGGTCGTCGACGAGGCTCGCGAGCTGGTCGCCGATGGCGTCCGCGAGCTGGTGCTCGTCGCCCAGGACATGACGTATTACGGGCTCGACCTCTACGGCCGTCCACGATTGGCCGAATTGCTGGAGGCCCTTCACGAGGTCGACGGGCTGGATTGGATTCGGATCCTCTATTGCTATCCCCAGTATTTTACCGACGAGCTTTACGACGTCCTCGGCCAGGGACGTAAGATCATCCCCTACCTGGACATGCCACTACAGCATATTAACGACCGGCTGCTCAAGCTCATGAATCGCCGGCACACTCGGTCTGAGAGCGAGGCGATCATCGAACGGCTGCGGGCCACGATTCCAGGGCTGGTGCTGCGGACGACCTTTATCGTGGGCTTTCCGGGCGAGACCGAGGCCGAATTCGATGAGCTGTTGGGTTTTGTCGAGACGACGAAGTTCGAGCGTCTGGGTGTGTTTTGTTATTCCTTCGAGCCCGACACGCCGGCGGCGCTTCTTCGCGGGCATGTTGACGACGCGGTCAAGCAAGACCGGCAGGCTCGGATCATGGCCGCGCAGCAGCCGATCGCGTTTGGGTTTAACGAGCGGTTGGTGGGGCGAGAGCTCGACGTGATCATCGATGGTCGATCGCCCGAGGATCGGGGCTCATGGTTAGGCAGGACCTATGCCGACGCCCCGGACGTTGATGGAGCGGTAAGGCTGCGTGGGGCGAATCTGGCGTCTGGAGAGATCGTTCGTTGCGAGATCGTGGAATCGATGGGCTATGATCTCGTGGGCCGGCCGGTGGAAACGCCTGGGGTTGTCAAGCGGGCGCGGCCCAAGCCCAGGCGCAAGCCGCGATCGGGGCTGGTGGTGCTGGATGAGCCGTGATTTTCATGCCCGGCCGTGAATCCGCCGCGCGATCTTTGGGGACGCCATGAATCCCGTTGGCCAGCCGCTCACCACGCTCGCTCGATCGCCTCGTGGCTTTTGGAACGTCCCGAATAGCCTCACCATGGGTCGGTTGGCGCTGGCGGTCGTCGTGTTCGCTCTGATCTCTCGTGAGTATTACGGCTGGGCGCTCGCGGTCTTCGTCGCGGCGGCCCTGACCGACGCGCTCGATGGCTACTTTGCCCGGCTTCTGGGGCAGGATACGCCGATCGGACGCCAGCTCGATCCGCTGATCGACAAGGTCATCGTTTCCGGGTGCTACATTTACCTGGTGACCGTGAAAGGCACGGGCGTGATGCCTTGGATGGTGACCGCCATCATTGTCCGCGAATTGTTGATCCAGGGATTACGCAGCCTGCTCGAGGGGCAAGGCCAGCCGTTTGGGGCACGCACGGCCGGTAAGCTCAAGACCGTCATCCAGTGCGCGTCCATTAGCGCTGTGCTTTTGGGACTGGCGATTGAACCAGCGTCGGCGGCAAGGCTCGTCCCGCTTCGCGATGGGCTCACGTATCTGGCCGTCGCACTGACGATTTACAGCGGCATGGTCTATATCGTGATCGCCTGGCCGCGACTTCATGGAGAGACCTAGGCGGCGATCCACGGCAACCTCGAGGCAAGCCACGCATGGATTGGATTGAATCGCTCGTCCTGGGCGTCGTTCAGGGCGTCACTGAGTTTCTCCCGATTTCGAGCGATGGGCACTTGCTCGTCACTCAGAGTTTCTTTGCCTGGTTGACGGGTTCAGGGAAGTCGGGCGAGCAAAACCTGCTCTTTGACGTGATCCTGCATCTGGGCACGACGGTAGCGATCCTGGTCTATTATCGGGCCGCCATCGCGAATGGGGCTCGAGGGTTCTTGGGCGATTCGCTGGTGCCGGAGGAGTTTCAGCGGAGCCGGTTGATCTGGGCGGGGCTCCTGGTGATCGTGGCGACCTCGCCCTTGGTGCCGTTCGCCCTCTTTTTCAAAAAAGCCATTGAGGCGACCTTCGAGGGGGTGGGGGTCGCGGCCGTGGGATTCCTGATCACGGCGACGGTGCTGGTTTTGACCGGTTGGATTAGCCGCCGAGAGGGAACCAAGGGCCTGCTTCAGACGACCTGGCTGGACGCCCTTTTGATCGGGCTGGCCCAGACACTCGCCCCCCTGCCTGGCGTGAGCCGAAGCGGGCTCACGATCGCGGCCGCGCTGGCGCTCGGGTTTTCGCGGACATGGGCGGTGGGGTTTAGCCTTATGATCGCCGTTCCGGCCATCGCCGGCGCTGTCGTTTTCAAGATCAAGGACATGACCCCGGCCGACTGGCAACCGGATCGGCTGGCCCAGATCCTGGCGGCGACCGTGCTGGCGGGCGTCGTCGGATATTTGGCGATCGCCTGGCTCGTGAGGGTTGTTCGCTCGGGACGGATATGGTATTTCTCTGTATACCTTGTGATTCTGGCGATCGTGCTCTTCGCCGCGAGGGGCAGGTTGGAGCAAGCATCGCATGACAAGCCCGCGTCGTCTGTATCTGGGTCCGCATGGGTCCGCGCTCGATCGGGAGATCTTCTCCGGGCCGGCGTGCATGGAGAACGCGCTCTGGCTCGTTCCGACGCCGCTGGCTCGCGAACAGGCTTGGCGGCGTCTGGCGCTCAGGAAGGGGGCTGGGGGTTGCCCCAGGGTGTGGTGCTGGAGCGACCTTTGGGGGGCGATGCGAAGCGGGGCTCTTGACGGGCCGCGGGTGCTGTCGGAGGGGGCGTCTCGGGCGGTGTTTCTCGAGTCGATTCGTCGCGCGCGAGCGGCGGGGCGGCTTGAGGCCATCACCAGGGTTTTGGAGTGGCCGGGCTTTCGTCGTCGGCTGCGCTCGCGGATCGCGCGGTGGACGCTGGGTGCCGGGCCGGTGGCGGATGAGTCCGGGGAGCTCGACCCGATCGAGACGGCCCAGCGAGCGGTGTACAGCGAATATCGCGGGCAGTTGGATTCACTGGAGACTGTTGATCAGGAGGGTCTTGAGGTCTGGGCCTCGCGGCGGCCGAGCCGTCTTGTTGTCGAGTTTCTCGGCAAGTTCGAGCACCTGGTGATTTTGAACTGGGAATCCGCGCCCAGGTCGGCGGGTCGGTTCCTGGATCGAGTCTCCAGCTTTCCGCGCTCGATTCAGGTCACCCTGGCGATGGATGTGAACGCGGATTCGTCGTGGCTTTTCGAGCGAGAGTGGCGTGAGCGTAGGCGCTTCGCGAAGCGTGGATTCGAGGAGCAAGTTCGCGAGCCGAGCGCTTCGCGGCCGAGGGGGCTGGTTGAGCTCGAGTCGGCCCTTTTCCGATCGGGCCGCGGGTCGGGCTCGGTGGGTGATTCGGACGGTCTTGTGATTCGCGGCTCGGCCTGTGGTGACGAAATGGCACGGACGGTCGCTTGGGAAGCTCGCGAGGCCCTGGCGCGCGGGGTCGTACCTGAATCGGTGTTGGTGCTGGCGCGGTCCTGGGGTGATCAGGCTGATCTGACGGCGGAAATGCTGGGGGATTGGGGTCTTCCGGTCCACGCGGCCGGGGGGCGGCGGCTCTTGCATCAGGACCCCGGAGTGGTCGCGCTTCGGCTCGCGATCGAGTCTCCGGTTTCGGGGTGGGAGGCCGAGCGCCTGGTTCGGCTCCTGCGCCATGGACGGGTGCGGCCGGCTGGGGTGGAACCGGGATCGTTGGCGTTGGCGGAGGCGGCCTGGGCGATCAGTCGCACGGGGGTTTTTCGTGGTCTTCGGGAGATTCTGAGCGGGCTTGAGCGACTCGAGCAGGACGCCCGGCGCGGCGACGAGCACAATCCTTACCAGGCCCGGACGGAACGCGCGGCGAGGACTGCGCGGGTCTTTCTGGGGCGGCTGGAATCGCTTGATCAGCCGCGGCCGTGGGGCGAGCAAATTCGCGAGCTCGAGCGGTTGACCGAGTGGCTGGGGCTCGAGCAAGGCGATTCCTCGCGTGGGCTCGGAGCCTTGAGTGACGGCCTTGCCGAGCATGTCGGGGCTCTCGAGCACCTCGGCCGAGGGGGCGATCTGATCTCGTGGGGGGAGTTCTGTCGCGAGGTCGAGTCGCTGTCGGCGGAGACGCTCATGCCCGAGCCGCGGCCTCGGCCGGGCTCGATTCGCATGGCGACTCTCGACGACGCGCGCGGGGCGCGGGCCGATGTGGTGATCGTGTTCGACCTCGACGAGGGGACGTTTCCCACCCGCGAGGCATCGGCGTCATTCGCCCGGGTCAAGCCGGGCCGAGATCCCTCGCGGAAAGGGATGGGGCGGATCGCGCGCGAGATGGTCGAGTTTCTGAGCTTAATCGGTCGAGGTGAATCGCGAGTCGTCTTGATCCATCCCACGACCGATCCCAAGGGGCGGGAATCGCTCAAGGCCGGTTTTCTAGACGACCTGACCGGGCTGCTCGCCCCTGGTGCCCTCGCGCGGTGCCAGGCCCCTCCCCTTGAGCCGCGCGAGAGGCTTGGCTCGCCGCGCGACACGAGGCTCTGGGAGGTTGGACGGGCTCGTGAATCAGGGGATCTGGGCACGCTCGGGCGATTGGCGGCCGCGGCCGATCATCGGCCGGCCCTTTTGGGGACGGCGGTCGGTCTTCATCTCCTGGGAAAACGGCGCTGGGGGGCGGAATTCGGCGAGTACGAGGGGCGGCTCAGGGACGGTCACGCCCTGCTCGACCTGGCTCAGCGCCTGGGCCCGGAGCATGTGTTTAGCCCGAGCCAGATCGAGACCTACATCACCTGCCCGTTTCGCTTTTTCAGCCGCTATGTCCTCAAGCTCCAGACCCCGCTCGAGGACGACGAATTCGAGGAGGATTTCGCGCTTCAAGGCCGGATCATCCATAAGCTCCTCGAACACTACGAGCAACGGCCCAAGGATGGCCCCCCCCTCGACGAAGCCGGACGACGATTCATGGTGGATCTGACCTTTCGTCGGGAAAACGCGAGGTTCTCGAGCCCGGGCATCCAGGAAATCGAAACCCGCCGGGCTTATGAGGAGCTCGATCGCTATCTGGATCAGGCAGAGGAGTACGCGAGAGAGGGAGATTCACGCGTTCATTCGTTTGAGGTATCGTTTGGACGCGAGGAATCGCCGGCCAGGTGTCTCGAGGTCGGCGCGGTCGCGCGGCCGATCAAGATTCAGGGGACGATCGACCGCGTCGACGAGGTCGGGAATGGCCTGGGGTTCCGGGTGATCGACTACAAGAACGGCAAGGCGCCGTCGCTGTCCGAGATCAAGAGTGGGCGAAGGATGCAGGTGTTCCTGTATGCCTGGCTGGTGGAGCAAGCGGGTCTGGTGGAGCGAGCGACATCACCGACGGACATGGGCTACTGGGCGCTCAAGGGGAGTGGCTATCAGAGGCTCAGGCCGAGCGATTGGCCGGAGCTCAAACGGCGGCTGGGGGAGTATCTGACGGCGCTCGTGGAGGGGATGCGGTCGGGCTTTTTCGCTCCCGTCCCGGTGAGCGGGGATTGCGAGCGGTCGTGTGATTATCGTGGGGTTTGCCGGGTGGGGGAGGCGCGTCGGCTGAATAAACGATACACGCCGATCGAGCCCCCCGAGTTGCCCGTGGAGATCGTGCGGGCGAAGAGGAAGGTATCGGCCTCGGGGCAGGCCGCCGGGGTGACGGTCGCGCCGTCGGAGGATCCGTCATGAGCGATTCCCCGCCCGTCACGAGAGGGTCCGGGCTCCGGGACGACCAGCATCGCGCGGTGATGGTTCAAGGCGTGAGCGTGGCCCTGAGCGCGTCGGCCGGTTGCGGCAAGACGACGGTGCTCACGGAGCGTTACCTGACCGAGCTCGACCAGGCGGGTGGTCGGGCTCTCGAGCGGGTGGTCGCGCTCAGCTTTACCAAGAAGGCCGCCCGGGAGCTCCGGGGGCGAATCCGCGCTCGGCTGCTGGCTAGGCTGGAATCAGAGGGTGATCGCGAGCGCTCGATGGTCTTGATCCGAGGGCTCGACGCCGCGCCCATCAGCACGTTTCATCAGTATTGCAAGCGGTTGGTGAGGCGTTACGCCCTCGAACTGGGGATCGACCCCGAGTTTGACGTCTTCGATGCCGACGTCGCGTCCTCGATTCGGGAGGAGGCGGCCGAGCATACGCTTCGCGAACGCCTGGACCAAGAAAACGAGGACGTGATCGAACTTGCCCTCCGCCACCGGCTCGCGACCGTCCGGGAGGCGATCGTGACCTTGATCGAATCCCCGGCCGAGCTCGAGGAATGGGGCCGGCTCGAGCCCGATCAGGTCGTCGAGCGCTGGATGCTCGCGCGCGATCAAAAGCTGCTCCCTCGCGTCGTTGGGAGACTCATGGACGATTTTAACGAGATTCGCGAAACCCTTGAGGAGGTGGACTCGTCAAATGATAAAGTCAACACGCTAAGGGCCGAGGTGATCGCCGCGATCGACGACCTGGGCGCGACCAAACCGCGCGATCGCTCGACAATCGAGCGGGTGAAGGCGCTCCGGGAGCTGCTCAAGGTCAAGAGCGTGGGGAAGCGGCATTGGCCCTCGGAAGAGGATTACGACCGAATCAAGGACCTCTTTCAAGAGCGGCGAAAAGCCATCGACGACCAGCTCAGACCATGGTCGACCGACGATCGGGAAAACGATCTCGCGGCCGCGCGTGAGGGGCTGGCGTTTTCGCGATTGGCGATCGACGCCCAAGCGGCATACAGGCGACTCAAGGAACGCCGCGGGGGGCTTGATTTCGAGGATTTGCTCACTCGGACGCTTGAGCTCTTGCGTGACGGAATACGTGGCGGGTCGGGATCGCGGCGGTTGCTTGACGTGGTGCTGGTCGATGAATTTCAGGATACGGACCACGTCCAGAGCGAGGTTCTCAGGCATCTCGGTGGTAAGGGATTCTTGTCGGGTCGGGTTTTCGTGGTGGGCGACGTCAAGCAGTCGATCTATCGTTTTCGGGGTGCCGAGCCTGCGATCTTTGGGGACTGGCGGGCTCGATTTCCCGAGGCGGGTCGGCTCTCGCTGACGGAGAGTTTTCGCTCGGCCCCGGGTGTGACGCGATTCGTGAACCTGCTTTTTCGGGGCTGTTTTTCCGAGCTTGATCTGGCGACGTCCGGGGATCCTGGGGCCTACGACCTGCGCCCGATCCGGTCGAAGGATCCCGGCGAACCGGCGGTGGAGTTTGTGTGGGGTCGGGCCGGGTCGCTGGAGGGAGAGGGGGACCCTTCGGCGGGTGGCGAGGAGCCCGTCGACGCGGCCAGGCGTCGGGTGGCGGAGGCGTCGGTGCTGGCGCGGCGGATCCGCGAGCGGTTGGAGGCGGGCTGGACGGTCGCCGAGAAGGGGACGGGGAATCCGCGGGCGGCGCGCCCGGGCGACATCGCGTATTTGTTTCGGGCGATGACCGATATTCGTCCCTATGAGACAGCGCTTGTGCGCGAGGGGCTCGACTATTACACGGTCGGGGGCTCGGCCTTTTACGCTCAGCAGGAGATCCTCGACATGGTGAATCTGATCGTTTATCTCGAGGATCCGTTTGACGAAGTGGCGTTGGCGGGGGCGCTTCGGGGTCCCTTTTTTGGACTCAGCGACGATGCCCTTCATCGCCTGGCGACCATGGGCGGGGGCCTGGTGGAGGGTTTCGCGCGGCATGCCCACGCGGCCGACCTTCCCCCGGACGATCGCCGCGCGGCCGCGCGGGCGGCCAGGCTCGTCGAGCGCTGGCGGGGGCTCAAGGACCACATGCCGATGGCGCGGCTGCTCGAGACAATCCTCGACGAGTCAGGCTATGAAGGCGCTCTCGTGTGTGATTTCCTTGGCGTGAGAAAGCTCGCGAACGCGCGCAAGCTCGTTTGCATGGCCCGCTCGTTTGATCGTCAGGGGGGCTTCACGCTGGGTGCCTTGGCCACGCGGCTACGCGGGCTCCTGAACCGGCGCTCGCGGGAGGAGCAGGCTCCTCTCACCGAGGAGGACGACACATGCGTACGGCTGATGTCGATCCATCAGGCCAAGGGGCTCGAGTTCCCGATCGTGGTGGTCCCGGACCTCGCCCGGGCACGGAGCCACATTCAAGAGGCCGTGTTTTTCGATCGGTTGCTCGGGGTTCTGGTCGCGCGCGGGGGGGACGATTCCGAGAGCCGCCCTGGCCTGGGTCGCGTGGTCCACGGGGCGATCGATCGCGTCGAGGAAGACGAGGAATCACTCAGGCTCTTTTACGTGGCGGCGACCCGAGCGCGGGATGCGCTGATCCTGTCGGCCGGCGTCGGCGGCGATCGCCCGAGCCAGGCACCCGCATGGTGCCTGCTCGAGAGCCGGTTCGATGTCGAAACGGGAGAATCCTACCCAGTTGACGGGCTCGACCCCGTTTCCGTATCGGTTCACCAGGCCGCCGTGCCAACCGACGTGGAGGAGACGATCAGGGGGGGAAAGCGCGTCCCTCTCGATGAGATCGAGCGCGCGATCGTCTTGGCCGACCAGGCGAGCGGGCCGCCGGTTCGAAACGTCCGTCCGTGGCCCTCGTTCGTCGACCTCGACCTCGCGGGTGAGCTGGCCGTGGGTGAGCGCGGCATCGATCGCGTGATGCGAGCCATCGTCATCTCCGAGGGCTGGTCACGCGGGGAATCAAGGGTCTCGATCGTCGCTCGGGCCGGGGTCTCGATCGTTCCCGCGGCCAGTGGCAAGATGATCAAACTCGCCGACGACCGACTCGGACCCTGGCTGGAATCGCCACTGCTCCGAGCCCTGAAGGGGGCGATCCCAGGCTCGCTCCAGGTCGGATTCGAACTGGTCGGCTCGTTGCCGACTCCAGGGGGGCGGTCGGTCGCGCTTCATGGTCGGTGCGACCTGCTCTTCACGGGACGTGATGGAATCACTCGGACGCTGATCGTCGTTTCCAGCGAGGCCAGCCCCGATCGGGCATGTCTGCTGCGCCGGCTGCTCTCGAAAACCGCCCCAGAATGGGCCAAGGGAGCGATGAGCGAGGCATGGCTCCTTGAACATGGACCACGGGGCCGGCTCGCGGTCGTCGAACCCCCGAGCGACGACCCAGACGAGTTCGCGCGCGAACTCGACGGCCTGCTCTCCCGATCACCGTAGCCTCAGCGCCTGAGCGTTTCGCCCTGGTCCTGACCGGATCGGGGAGCGGTTCGGGCGGCGAACTGGCGACGGGCGTGGCTCAGCCAGCGGTCCTCAAGCGAGGCCAGGCTATCGATCTGGTAAATCTCTCGGAGCGCGGGCTCGATCCCGCCGTCGTGGGCTCGCCTGACGAACTCGATAAACTGAGCGGGCGCTCCCAGGTCGACCAGGAACCGCGTGAGGGAGACGCTCTGGGCGTAGTAGACGTTCCAGTCCTGGGGCGCGGGGTAGTCCATGGCCATGAGCGTGGCGAGGTTGAAGATCCGGCCTGATTCGAGGGGTTTTTCGAGTTCGGAGGCACGGAGGTCGCGTTCCGCTGGGGGTTCGGCGAGGACGGCGATTCCTTCATCGGCCCAGCGCGGGATTTGCGAGGTGGTGAAGAGGTCGGCCAGGACGACGTGGGTGACCTCGTGTGGCAGGATCGCGGACAAGAGCTGGGGGTGGTCGGCCCTGAGGCTGACCTTTCGCCCGATCATGCTTTGACCGTTGCTGGACATGGTGGAAAAGCCGGGCGAGCTTTCGGGTTGGCCGGTGGCCTTGGCGAATTGCTTGCCGTCGGGATAGAGATAGATTTCGCAGCGGGGTGTCCAGTGTCCCTCTTGCTTTCGTGAGCACCAGACTTCGGTTTGGCGGGCGCGGACGCTCTCGGCGGCCTCCGCCGCGCGGGCAGCCAAGAGGGCGTCGTGATGATAGACCCGAAAATTGGTCGTGTCGTGGATTTCCCAGTCGTTATCGGGCTTGGAAGGGGCACGCGGGGTTGGGGCGGGCTCGGGCGCTCGGGCTTCCTCTGGTAATGCGAGTGGCTGGCCCAGGGCCGGGGCTGGATCGGGCGTGGGGGACATCGCCGACGCCGAGGGATCCCCGGAATTCGTCTCGCCACGTCCGAACAATCGTTTGAGCCGGCTCGGCCGGGCCTCGTCGGGGTCCGAGCCTCTGACGACGACGCGATCGGCGGGGCGGCTCTTGCCTCCTCGGATTTCGGCGACCTTGCCCCGGAGGTATTCGCCGTACCAGTTGCCGGGGGCGAGTCGCTGGATGCTCGCGACCTCGGCCTCAATGGCATCCCACTCGCGGGTGCTTCGAGGCTGGGCGTTCAGCGCGGCGACGACCGCGACCCATCGGCAATAGGCCCAGTGGTCGACGCGGTTCTTAGGAAGGCGGTGATCTCGCGCCAGGGCCGCGTAAGATTGCCCGGCGGGGATGAATTGCTTGGCTCGAAACAGCCGATCGGCTTCGGACAGGTCCGCGTTCGGCTTGGGATTGGCCGGGGTCGCGGGCGTGCCGATCACGGGTGCTGGGTCGGTCGGCCGAGCCGCCGGGGGCACCGAGGCGGGCTTGGGATCCGCGCCACGAGGCTCAACAGGTGCCCCGAGCCGGGGCGGCTCAGCCAACGCGGGGGGGGCGGGCTCGAGCGGGGGGGGTTCGAGATTGATCGGGTTCGGAGCCTGGTTTTCCTTGACGGGGCTCGCTTGGAGGGGCACGACGCCCTTCGGCACAACCACCGGCTCTGGGCTCGGCGCGGCGGGATTCAATTCGCCGGTGCTTGGCCGAGACGGCAAGGCCGCCGCGATCGGGATTGGCGTGGACTTGGCGGACTCGGGCAACTGCTGCCCGGGGGACAGGCGAGTGGCTTTCTCGAGAATCTCAAGGTTGTCCCGATAATGGGCGGCCGTCCTCGAATGGCCGCTGGATTGGGCCCGACTCGCCATGACCATGTAGGATCGCTTGAGCATCTCGACGATGGTCCGGCGGTCGGAGTCCTTGGCCTCGATCAGGGCGTCCTCAAGGATTCCGATCACGCCCTGATGGTCCGAGACGTCGGCCAGCCGCCGCGCCTGGGCGATTTGGCCCGTGACGCCATCGTCAGGTGCCGCGGCGGCCGAGACAGGCGCAAGGCCAAGGATGATCAAAACGGCGGCCGTTCTCATGACGCATGCATCCTGCCAAGGTGAAAAGGGGCATCATGCCGTCGGTTCCCGTGTCGTCACCAGGTTGTCAGACACGATTACACCCCATTAAGGGGCGCTCGATCGTGATTTCAGCCGATCGTGATGTTTCTGGGAACCGCGCGGGAGTATGGCGGGTCGACGGGAATCCGTCAATCGCGAACGGGAATGCTCGCCGCGGGATGTAATCAAATGGTCAGTGAGAGGGCTTCGGAGAGCTCGCGTCGGCTGGGCCCTCCGACGTGTTTGGCGAGGGACTCTGGACTTGGGGGTCGGGTTCGTCGGTCGTGCTTTCCGGCGCGTGGGATCGTGGGCCTGAAGCACCTGAATTGGGGAAACCCGCCGAGCGGCTCCGGAACCGTCGCTGGAGGGGAAACGGAACGCCGTTCCCAAAGGGAGAGGCCTGTCTCGCCGGGCGAGGCGGGGGCGTCGCGGGCTTGGGAAGGCCGAGGAGGGCGCTGGCCTCCACGTGGAAGCGATAGAGCTCCTCGTCATCCGAACGGGACTGATGGAACCACTCGACCGCACGGTCGTACCAGTCCTGGGCACGTTTCCGGTCGCCGAGCTTGAGGTGGACGAGGCAGAGAAAAAACCAATCGAAACTGTCGCCTTCGTTGCGCAGCTCCATCGATCGATAGAGCGCGTCCTTGGCCTCCTCCCATTCGCCGGCCCGGTAGTAGGCCACGCCCAGCGTGTTCCAGAAATTCCCATCCTTGGGGGAAAGCTCGATGGCGCGTTTGGCATGGCGGACCGCGTCGTTGGGGTCGCGGATCGATTCGTCGGGACAAGTCGCGAGCAACCAGGCGAGGTTATTGAAGCTGGTCGACTGAGTATAACCGAACGGCGAACGAGCCGAGCTTCGCGGGATTGACTCGGCGATTTTGACCGCGCGAGTATAGTTGTCTCGGGCCGCGAAATACTGATGTTCATTAGATGCCTGAAGGGCGGCTTGGAGGAGCTGGCCGAGGTTGGTTTCTTGCTCGCTCGGCTGGATTTGCTGGGTGCCCTGATTTCGCGGGGATGTCAGCCGGTGACCGACGTCGGAGTTGATCACGTAATCACGGAACCAGTTGGATTTGGTAATGACCTCAAGATACGCGGACCAGGCGGGGACGCGGATCAAGAGGACGCCAAAGGCGAGCGAGGCGTAGACCGCCAGCCGGCCTAGGCGGGCGCGGCGAGGGGCATCGTGATCGAGCTGGTCCGGCGTGGGCGACCGCGCGCTGAGCCCGAGCCGAAGCGCGAACACGCCCGTGGCGGACTCGGCGAGAATCTGCGCGATGCCGAGGAATCCCAGGATCAATTCCGGACCCGAGCCATGCACGATCGCCAACCGGCTCAGGTGAAACGAGCCGATCGTGATCACGCCCGACCCGGCGTGATGAAACCAGCCCAGGTTGGCCTCTAGAATCCCGATCGCGCCGAGCATGAGGAACGTGACCGCGGCGGCATTAACCAGGGTGTGCCAGCCGGTTTTCCACAACACGCCCCCGAGGATGAGTGGCCACGCGCCGACGAGCAGGAAGAGAACCTGGGCGTCGCCGAGCGGGATCGCGGTGCCAGGCATCGTCAGGGAGTTCGCACGCGGCGAATCGCGAAGGCCGAGCAGCACGTCGGCGGAGAGGCACAGCACGCGAATCGTGCCCAGGACCAACATCCACGAACTGAGCTTGAGGGCTCGACTGGACCACGAGGTTGGGAAAATCGCCCGCGAATCAGCGTCCCCGATCGATCGCGAGGGAGCCCCCAGGCTTGGGACTGATTCCATGGATCGTACCTCGACCAGACTGGCGAAAGGAGACCGAGACGCAAGAATCCCCAGCACACCGCGGGCTGGGTGACGCGTCTTCTGGACCTCCACGGTGGAAGATTCCATTGAATTCCATACCGTTATACCCGGTTTGAGGGGGAGTTCAACCGGGAACTCGCCAATCGATCGGATCGGATGGCCGGACAGGTGCGCCAACGGATTCTGGCGGTTCGTTGAAAGTCGTGAATGAACGTGACGCGGCGAATCCGTGACCCAGCATTCGCCGAACGAGCCTCCTCGGGCGTATTGGCCAGTGAACGTTAAGAGCGAACGCCCCAGGTGCTCCACGTCGGCGCTTCACGTGACCACGGACTCACGTCCGTGGTCACGCGAGCATTCCGGGTCGGTCAAGGGAAAGCCCCTCGATCCTTCGAGTCGTCGCCCACCGTCACGAAAAAATCCGTCCCCGCCAAATGCCAGAATCCGTTGGCGCGCCCAGGCCGGACCAGTGGTCGGTTCACCGCTGATGCGGAGCGCGAGAGGGGCGTGGAGTCGAGACGCCTGGCCAGGGGTTGGTCTTGTCCGCGGGGTCTAATCGGGCTCGGCGAACCCGGGATGCCACCTTGGGTTTCATCGCTTGCTTGCGCCAATGATCGGCGAACCGCTCGAGATCGAGCCCAAAATCCCGCGCGGACCCATGGCGTGATTGGGGATCGCGCGCCATCGCCTTCATGATGATCGCCTCAAGATCGATCGGGAATTCACGGCGCACGATCGAGGGCCGAACCGGCCGCGAGCGGACGAGATAAGCCGCCAGCGCGCAATGGTCCAACCCACGAGGGACGCGATAGGGGCGCTCGAGCACGAGGGTCTCGAACGCCGTCACCCCCAGCGAGTAAACGTCGCAACGGACCTCGTCGGCCGTGCGCCGCATCAAGCGTTCCGGTGCCATGTAAATGGGCGTGCCCGCGCCATCGCGCATTTGCTCTGGGGTCGCCACGCCCAGGTCGCGGCCCAGGCCAAGATCGCACAGGTACACGCCCCCTCCGACCCGCTCGTCGAGCAGGATGTTCGCCGGCTTGACGTCCCGATGAACGATCCCCGCGACGTGGAGCCGCTCGAGCGCGAAGGCCGCCTGGATCAGGCAATTCAAGGCGTGAACCAGATAGTCCTGGTCGTTCATGAGGACCATCTCGTGGACCACCAGGGCGTCCTCGCCGCTCTTCCGCTCCGCTCGCCAATGAATGACGTCGCGAAGCGAGATCCCTGAAATATAAGGCATAACCATGTAGCAATACCCCTCGGCCTCGGCCGTCTCGGTCACGGTGAGGAGCGAGGCCCCCGATAACCGGCCGCCGCGTTCGGCTTCATGGAGAAACTGGGCTCTCCTGGCCGGATTGGAAGCCAGGCTGGGGCGGAGGATCTTGACCGCGACCGGCTCTGGCTTGCGATCGACTCGGACGGCTTTCCAGACTTCACCCTGGGCACCCCGGCCCAATCGTTCGAGCAGGCGATACGAGCCCAGTTCACGCCCGCTATAAAGCGGCGTCCCACACGCGCCTGGTTCGTCCCGGGGTCGCGAGCCCGAATCTGGCCCACGGCGATACGCGTCCTCGCTGGGCTTGGTCCAGGTGTCCGCGTCGATCCCTTCGTCGGGTTCGTCGTCGAGGTCGACCGGGTCCAGCAATCGCCACGCCGGCTTGAGGACGTAGGAATCGCTCGAGGCGGTTTCGAATTTCGCGCGATCAGCGAGCATGGAACAAGGGTCCGCC
The DNA here is from genome assembly GCA_021808995.1 of Planctomycetota bacterium. GTDB lineage: Bacteria > Planctomycetota > Planctomycetia > Isosphaerales > Isosphaeraceae > JAKBAP01. The sequence goes on from JAKBAP010000016.1 coordinate 15,531, forward strand.
TAGGATTTCAGGTTCGGGCATCATGACGACTGGCCGATCGGGACACGATGAACCGCGCCCCATCCGCGTCGAAAGGGCTCGACGCGAGACATGACTCCACACAAACGTAGGCCAGGTTCCCGGCCCGGGCTTGATCCCACGAGGGACGTTGCACGGATGCAACAGGCATGGGGTCGCGGCGTCTGGACCGGTCGGGGCGACGGCGGGGACGGCTTGACACGCCCCGCTCCGTCGCCGACGATCACGAGGCTTGGTCGATCGGCGGGTCGTCGATGGGCCAGGCGTCCCGCGGGTTTCGCGGGTCCGCCCGACTCTTCCCACCGAACCGCTCGCGAGGCTTTCCATTGTGAACGAGCCCTCCGAAGACCCCTACGCCTACTCCTCGGCGGCGATCCAGGATCCTCCCGGTTCTTTATTGCCCGCGCTCAGGAAGATCGGACCTGGCATCATCCTGGCCGCGTCGATCGTGGGCACTGGGGAGTTGATCAACACCACGAGCCTGGGGGCGAAAGCGGGCTTTAGCCTGCTCTGGTTGATCCTGTTGTCGTGCGTGATCAAGGTCTTCGCGCAGGTCGAGCTTGGTCGTTACGCGATCGTACATGGCAAGACCACTCTCGAAGCGTTCGATTCGCTCCCTGGACCTCGACTTGGGGTTTCGTGGCTTTGCTGGCTCTGGCTGATCATGATGCTGACCACCCAGGCACAGATCGCGGCGATGGAAGGGACGGTCGGCCAGGTGGCCCTCATGGCGTTCCCGGGCGCGAGCCAGGGGGTGGTGGAGCTGGCCAGGGAGGTCGCGCCAGCCTGGGGCGACTATTTGGGGGCACACCAGGAGTTTTTCTGGGCGGCCGTGACCACCCTGGCGGCGATCGCGCTCTTGATCTCGGGTGGTTATCGCCGGCTCGAGCACGTGACGACCGTCCTGGTCGCGGCGGTGACGGTCTTCACGGTGGCCAGCGTGATCGCCCTTCAGTGGACGCGGTTTCGGATCACCGGGGCGGACGTGGGTCAGGGCTTTCGGTTCCGCGTCCCCGGGGCGGCGACCGCGCTGGCGTTTTCGGCCTTTGGGATCACGGGGGTGGGCGCGTCGGAACTGGTCGCGTATCCCTATTGGTGTATCGAAAAGGGCTATGCGCGGTTCGTCGGCCGGCGGAGCGACGAGCCTGACTGGGGAGCTCGGGCGGCGGGCTGGATCCGGGTCATGCAGCTCGACGCATGGTTCAGTATGGGGGTCTTCACGGTGGCCACGGTGGCATTCTATTTTCTGGGGGCGGCCGTCTTGCACCCGCAAGGGCTCGACCCCAGAGGCCCGGACATGATCCCCACCCTATCGCGGATGTATCTGGAGCCGCTCGAGGGGACTGCGCTGGCGTGGGCCCGGTCGTTTACTCGCGTGGGCTTCTTGATGGGCGCGTGGGCCGTGCTCTTCAAGACCCTCTACGTCGCGACCGCGGCCAATAGCCGCCTGACCGCCGATTTCCTGGGCCGACTTCGCGGCAAGGGAGAGCTCACGCCTCGTCAACGAGACCGGCTCGTCAAGCTCTTTTGCGTCTGCTATCCCCTGCTCTCGATCGGTCTCTACTTCGTCTATCGCGAGCCCCAGGCCCTGATCAAGGCCGGTGGCGTCGCCCAGGCGCTCTTGCTTCCCTTTATCGCCGGAGCGGCCATTTATCTGCGAATCCGAGATTCCGACCGCCGCGTCGGCCCCTCCCTTTTGAGCGACGTCTGCACCTGGCTCGCCTTCCTGTCGATCACCGCCGTCGCGATCTACAGCGTCGTCGACCAGATCCGGGGGATGATCAACGGGTAAAGGAAACGCTCGATCGAAACGAGGAATCCTGACGTGAACTTGGCTTGAGCGATTGCTCGTCGCGAATCGCGATTCGACGCGAACGCGAACAGGACAACGACGGCGATTGGGCTTTTGTGTCCTTCGCCATGGGCTTGGAGGCGATGGGCCGCCGTCACGAGGCCGCGACCGAGTTCCAGACGGCCGTCGCGATCTCCCGGAACGACCGCGCGAGCGTGGGCCTTTACCGGAAAGTTCGGGGGCGACGCGGGAGCAGGTCCGACGAATCCCCGGGCGTCGACCTCTGATCTCGATGTTTCGCGGATGGGCGTGGTACATTGCCAATCGGCCGGTTCCAGGGCGCGAGCCCCGTCACCGGGAGGACGAGCGCATCTTCCTTGGCGAGTCATGAATGACGGGACTTGTAATCCGGGGTTTGATCAGGGCGCGATACATCACGTTTTGCGCGATCGCCTTGCTGGCGGCGTATCTGGTGTTTTTTGGCGAACGGGTCGGGTACGAGCAATCGATCAACTCGTTTTTCGCCGACGATGACCCCTACATGAAGGTCTATCAGCGGGCGGCGGCCACGTTTGGCGACGATAATTTCGTCTTCCTGGTCTACGATGACCCCGAACTGTTATCCCCCGGCGGAATGGACCGCCAGGCCGAGCTGGTCCATGACATCGGTCCGGAACAGGTCCAGGGCGTGACGCGGGTCGAATGGCTCGGCGCGATGCCCCTGGCCTGGGCGGTCGACGACGCGCTGATCACCCTGGATCGACTGCCCGCGCTCGCGCGACGGCTTGCTTTCGACGCGGCCAAGCGGGCGGTTCGCACCGTCGACGTCCAGGCCAGCGGGATGACGGCGTCGGGGGCGATTCGGGCGGCGGCCGGCGATCCGGAATCGCTCCGGCGGCTCAAGGACCGGCTTACCCGACACCCGCTTTATCAAGGGACGTTTATCGATCGCGAAGGGGGGACCGGGGCGATCGTGGCGCGGCTTAAGAAGACGTCCCAGCACGACGTGATCCAGACGGTCGCCGGACTTCGAAAAGGGGCCGACGCCTTCGCCGCCAGGCATGGGCTTGGCCGACCGGCGGTGGTCGGGCCGCCGGTGCTCCTGGCCGATGGCTTTCGCGCGATCGAGGTCGACGGGCGCAGGCTGGCGGTGGTGGGGATGCTTCTGATCGCGATCGTGACCTTCACCGCCGTTCGCAGTCCCTGGTGGGCGATCGTGCCGGTGCTCTCGGGCTGGACCGTCTGGCTCGCCACCGAGGCACTTCTGGCTCGTTTTCACATCAAGCTCGCGCTTTCGGGCGGCCCCGTGGCCGCGCAGATCATTGTGCTCACCATGCCGGCCGCGAGCCATCTTGCGATCCATTTTCGCGATCACCGCGGGCGCTCGAAAACGGATCCGGAGGCCGCGCGATCGACCCTCGCCGCCGTGGTCGCCCCAATCGCCTGGACCGCGGTCACGGGGGCGATCGGCTATGGAGCGCTCGCGACCAGCCAGGTGATGCCTGTCCGCCAGTTTGGCGTCATTCTGGGCGTCGCGACCCTGGCGGCGGCCGTGCTCGTGGTCTTGCTCGCCCCGTTCGCGATGCTGCCACCGATCTCGCTCGAGGCCCGAGGGGCCGCGCCCACCAGATCACGCTCGGGCCGATTGATGAATTGGCTGATTCTCGCCGTCTATCGCCATCCAGCGGCGGCGATCGCCGCCCTCGCGCTGCTCTCGCCGGCCGCGCTGGGGGTGGTTCACCTTCGCTATGAGACAAACTATATCAATCTCTTCAAGCCCACGGCGCGGGTGGTGCGTGACTATTACACGGCCGAATCGCGTCTCGGTGGGATCGGCCTGGTCGAGCTGGTCGCGCCCTTGGAAAAGGGGATCACGCCCGAGGCGCTCGATCAGCTCAGGCAGGTCGATGACGAGCTCCACGCGCTCGATCTGGGCGACCCCGGCGCGATCTCTCAGGTGGTCTCGTTGGCGACGGTTCTCGACCCCGACCGACGACTGGCGGCCCTGGACCCGGTCGCTCGAAAGCGTCTCCTGGCCGATAAGCTCGCGTTGGTGGAGCTTTCGCCAGAGCGCGAACTGTTGTCGAGCTTTTGGAACCCAACCTCGGGTGAGACGCGGTTGCTCGTTCGCCTCAAGGAACAACAATCGGCCCAGGCCAAGACCCGGATCTTCGAGACGGCCCTGGCCTCGGGCCGGCGTGCGTTCGGGGCGGAGGCGTATCTCACCGGGCTTTCCTACCTGATGACCAGGACGACCCAAGCCGTCGTGGCGACGCAGTGGACGGCCTTTTTCTGGTCGGCGACAGGGATCTTGATCATGCTCGTGCTCGCCTTTCGCCGCGTGCCGCTGGCGATCCTGGCCCTGGCGCCCACGCTGCTGGCGGTGGGGCTGGTGCTGGGGCTAATGGGATGGCTCGGGATCAAGCTCGACATGGCGACCGCGCTCGTGGCGAGCGTGGCCCTGGGACTCTCGGTGGACGACACGTTTCACTGTTTGCTGCAATACCTCAAGGGGGGCGATCGGCGCGGGTTTCGCAGGCGATTGTTCGAGAGCTACCGGGTGAGCGGGCCAGGGGTTTTGCTCTCGAGCCTGGCCGTGGCCGTGGGCTTTTTGTCGCTCCTGGCCGGCGAGTTCGAGCCCTTCGTCAATTTTGGCGCGATGGTCGCGGTGGCCACGGCGGGGAGCACGATCGGCAACGTGATCCTGATCCCCGCGTGCCTGACCCTCGCCGAGCGCCGGCGCGGAACGCGAAATCGCGACCTCGCGGGCGCGAAATAGCAACGAGCCCCCCCCGATCAGCCAAAGGGGGCCAGTCGCCGTGGAGTCCGCGGTCATTTCACGATCGCGACCGAGTTTTGCGTCCTGGAGGCGACACTACCGGTCGAATACGGAATGTCGACATCGGCCCCGTTCGAAAGATTCATGGTCTTGCAGATCATCTGCGACGCGTATTGGTTGGTCTTGGAACCGCCGGCGAAGACCAAGGGCGCGCCCGCCGCGTAAAATGTTCCAGACATGTTGATTGTCGAACCATTCGCGATGTTGGGAGGGGTCGCGTTATTGCGGTCCTGGAAATAGCTCATGCCTGAGTAGGTTCCGCTGGTCGGGGGGGTAAGGGTCGTTTTCGTGCCTCCTTCAAAATTGATGGTGCCGCCCGAGCTGTTATCCATGAAGATCGTCACCCCGTTGCCGGTCAAGGTCGCCCCATTGGCGATGTTGAAGTCCCCGCCCGAGACATAGTAAAGTCCCGGCGCCATGGTGAAATTGCCACCGTTGCCAAGGTTAATGCCGCCGCTATAAAGTCCGGGCTGCATCTGGAACGAGCCCCAGCCCTGATAGCCCGACATGGGGGTGGTGGTCGCGGCCGGAGCGCTGGGGGTTGGCAACGAGGCGAGCGGGTCGCCAACCGAGGCGACCCCCGTCGTGATCGTGCCGTCGATATGGCTGCCCTGGGCGACGGTGTCGCCACCGACGATGTTGACCGAGGACTCAAGATGAGCCCCATTGTTGACGTTAACCGCCGTATTGCTCGACGAATTGACCTGGACAGCCGCCCCTGACGTCAATTTGGCTCCGCCCGAGATCGTGAGGCTACCCGAGGACGAAGGGTCGAGGACCAAGACCGAGGCCGTCGAGTAAGGTTGGACGCTCGAGGTTCCACGGGCGGTCGTGGATGCGGTCGTCGACATCGAGCCCGATCCCCAGATCGCGCTGAAGGCCCGGGGTTTGGTCGTGGTCACGGACACCGCGACATACCCCGCCTGGGGCGAGGTTACCTGGGCGGCCGTGATGGTTGCTCCGTTTTGCTTGGCCATGGAGACGGCGGCGCTCTGGGCCTGGGTGAAATTCGAGGTATTAAAGTAAGTATACGCGCCGGCCAGGGCGGCGGCGTCGGCGATCGACTGGGCCTGGCGACGCTGCAAATACAAGAGCCCGCCGTCAAGCGTCAGCGCCGTCACCCCCACGACCACTGGTGTCAGCAGGGCCACCACCGCGGCGACGGTGCCCCGCCGCCGTTCATGAGTCACTTTCCAACGTCCGCGTGTCATAACCAATAAACTCCAGTCTCTTCTTCGATACTTTGTGTTGTTTAGTCGCTACCAAGACGAATCAAGCGAAAATCAAGGGGCTTTCATTCTCGCGAACCTTTCACGCGCCGGCGACCCGAGGCCCGATCCATGAACCCGATGGTCTCTTTCGTCGCGGGCTCCATCGAGCGAGGAAAGCGGACCAACCCCGCTTCGAGCACGAGGCTAGGCCGGATTTCTCGCACGATCAATCGGGCGGGGTCGCCAGAGCCATGAGATCCTTTCTCACTCAAGAGACGGCTCTCTCATGCAAGCATAGCTCGGGTCATTTCACCAGCGAGACGGAAATCTGGGATTTGCTCGCGACCGAGGCTGTCGAGTAAGTGACCTCGATATCCGCGCCGTTCGAGAGATTCATGGACTTCACGATCATCTGCGAGCCGCACGAGTTGGTTTTCGAGCCGCTGCTGAAGCTCATGGGAGCTCCGGCGGCATAGAACGTTCCTTTCATGTTGATAGTCGCCCCGTCGCTGAGGAGTGGAGTGACGGAGGACGCCCGATCCTGGAAATAGACAAGGCCCGAGTAGACACCGGAGGACGGAGGCGTGAGGGTGGTGGAGGTGCCGCTATTCAGATTGAGCGTCCCGCCGCCGTTGTCGACGTAGATGGTCACGCCGCTGCCCGAGAGCGAGGTTCCGTTCTCGACATTCAGGCTCCCCCCCTGAAAGTAATAGAGTCCCGGCTGCATGGTGATCGACGCCCCGCTCCCCAGGGTCACGTCGCCCGCGTAGAGTCCCGGCTGTAGGGTGAAATCACCCGATCCCGAATAGCTCGAGATCGGTGTCGTGGTGGCCGCCGGAATCGGGGGGGTCGGCAGCGAGGCGAGCGGATCGGCGACCGAGGCGGAGCCGATCGTGATCGTCCCCGTGACGTGGCTCCCATTGGCGACCGAATCCCCTCCGACGACGTCGATCGAGGCGTTGACCTGCGCTCCATTCATGAGGATCAGGGCGTCGGGGCTGCTGGAATTGACCTGAACCGGGGCCTGGGCGGAAAGCGAGGTAGGGGTCGTCAGATCCGCGCCACCGTCGATGGTCAGGCTTCCCAGGCTCGTGGGGTCCAGGCAAATGACCGAGCAATTTGAGTAAGGCTCGGTAAGCGTAATGCCGCGCGCCGTCGCGCTCGAGGTGGTCGACAGCGACCCCGCGCCCCAAAGAGCGCTAAAAGTCCGCGATTGGGCCATTGTCACCGTGACGGCGATGTAGCCGGCCTGGGGCGAGGTTACCTGAGAGGAGATGATCGCCGAGCCATCGCGCTTGAGCATGGCCATGGCGGCGTTTTCCGCCGCGGTTACGTTGGACGTGTTGTAGTAAGCGTAAGCGCCGGCCAAGGCCGCGGCGTCGGCGATCGATTGCGCCTTCCGACTTTGCAGGTACATGAGCCCTCCGTCGAGCGTGAGGGCGGTCACTCCGACAACCACGGGGGTCAAGAGCGCGACCACGGCCGCCACCGTACCCCTGCGTTGACCTTGGCGGCGTCCGAGTACTTCGTGGCGATACACTTGTAGCCTCCTCTTTTCTGATTCAGGGCGCGGTTTAGATGGTCAGTAAGTCACGGGCATTGTCGAGGTGACAGTCCATGTCATTGGGCTGTAATAGCCCTCGGGGGTCCAGGTGTATTGCAGGGTGACGCTGACGGTGCAAGGCGTCGAGGACCCGGAAAAGGTCACGTTCGTGCATTCGAGCCCGGACATGCCCACGGTAAAGCCTTGCAGGTAGCTCTGCACGCTCTGAGCCGAGGCTTCGGGCTGGCTCTGTTCCTCGGCGTAGGTGGGGCCATGAACCGAGGCATACCTGGCCCCTTCGCGCGCCAGGAACTGAATCTGCTGATAGCGGAAGATGCCGACGCCGACGACGACGGTCCCGATCATGAGGAGCATCGTGATCGGGTAGACGATCGCGGATTCGACGGCGGTTACCCCACGACGACTCCTGGGGTCCGCGCGTTTGAGCATCATGATCCACCTCCACTGCCGCCGATCGACATCGAGGCCGGGTAAGGCATCGACGACGACTGAGACAGCGTCATCGTGCCCGACAACGCCGGCAACCCACTGATCGAAGGGATCGAGATCAGGCTAAACTGGCAACTCACCGTGACGGTGACGTAATTGTTGTTGTTGCCAAAGCCGGGCGAGTACGCCGTGGGAGTGCCCAGGGTGAGTCCGCCAGAGTCCGCGGTGACCGCCTGGGTCAGCGAAGTGTACGTCGAACCGTACCCCGCGGCCGTGTTGAATTCATAGAGAGCGCCGTTGCGGGAGCAGTTCTGGAGCGTGACAAGCGCGTACACCACCCGCGAAAAGTCAATCGAGGCCAGGGTCAGGAAGAGAATCACGGGCAAAAGGGACGCCAGCTCCACCGCCGCGATGCCGCGACGCGCGTGATTTCGCCGCCGAGTTCGGACTTGTCTCGCGGTCATGACTTGGTCCCTTTTCGTGGTCAATTGGCACGGTTTAGATCACCCTCTATTGGGATCTAGGCCACGAAGGAAGGACGCGCCAAGCGCGCCGACCCCGAGGGTTGCGAATTCGCAACCTCGGGGATCACGCTGGCGAGATCGGCTGGGATGGGC
>JAKBAP010000370.1 GCA_021808995.1 Planctomycetota bacterium
GGGGCGGAGGTTTGTATCTGGCATCTGATTTGCCTTATAATCTTGTATGACGGCTGGGATCATTAGGCCTCACCCGATTCATTGGCGCGCACCATGATCAGGGCCTTGATCTTTTCTCAGGATGACAATCATGTCTCAAGACCAGGACAATTCACGGCAACCTGAGAGGGACGAAACGCAACCCGGCTCGCGCGATTCGATGTCGGCGGCGGTTGTGGCGACGAACCACCCCTCGGTCGTGAGGGAGGTTCCGAGTGAGCGGGCGGATCGATCGGTCGCCGCGAAGGGCCGACCGAATCGCTCGGCGCCTGAGCAGTCGACTCATGAGCAGGCACCCGCGGCTCGGGAGCCCTCGATGATGAAAAACCTGCTGATGACGGCCGTCGTCGGCCTCTTGAGCGGAGTCGTCGGGGCGGCGGGTTACACTCATTTTTTCGGCGCGAAGCCGGAAGAGTCGGGCTCGGCGGAGCAAAAGCCCGTTACGGTCTCGAAGGGAGCGCCTGAAAAGGGGACATCGGCGTTTTCGGGGACGCAATCGGTGAATGAATCGAACGCGCGGACGGCGTCATCGATACCTGGATTCACGGCGTCGGACGACGCGGACACGCTCAAGAAGCAGATCGCAAGTCTCATGGAGCGGATCGACGGCCTGAGTGGTCGGATCGACCGACTGAGCCGTCCCAAGGATGAGACGCCACCGGTTTTGCACACCATGCAGATCAAGATGGGCGAGCTGGCGCGGGTGATGGACGACGTGGCCTCGCTCCCCGCGAAGGTCCGCCATTACGACAATCGGCTCGAGTCGATGCAGGAGGAGATCAAGAGCCTGCGGTCGCGAATCGAGTCGTCGCCGGGCGGTCGCGGCGAGGTTGACGGCAAGGCGTCGCCCTCACGGCCAAAGGCGTCCGCCTCACCCGCGAGCGAGACGACGGAAAGCCCGTCGATGGCGCTTGGGGTGACCCTCCTTGAGCGTGGTGAGTACGCCTCGGCTCGCGAGGTCTTTCTCAGGCTCGAGCTCGCCGAGCCTCGGGACGCCCGGGTGTGGTATCTCGGTTCGCTCGCCACTGGGATGGCCACCGGCAAATGGGACGGCGAGGCCAAGAGCTTCGCCGAAAAGGGCATCGAACGCGAACGCGCGGGCACCCCCCCAAGCGCGGAGATCGATACCTTGCTCGCGACCCGCTCGTCCATCAAAGGCGTCCCCTGGCTCAATTCCCTGCGGCGAAAAAGCCTGGAGCCGAATCGCGCTCCCTGATCGGCCCGAGACTCCCTCAAGCCCAAGGGGAATAACGCCGATCGCGATGGGGTCGCGTCCGCCTGGCCCCTGGCGGTAGAATCCTACCGTTCGGAAGCCCCCTGGGAGCGACCTCCATGCCGCGAACCGGCGATCTTGGCTCGAGCAGTCTGGCGATGGCCGCGGGCGTCGGCCTGATCACGCTGTTTCTTGGCCTACGCCTCTGGTACGAACGTAAGGGACGCCTGTTCACAAGTGCTGAGGGTGAACGCGAATTCTATCGATCCCAGGACTTTCGTCGTGGGCTCGGGATCGCGATCATGTCCGCGATCGCGCTGGCGACGGCCTATGGAGGCCAGATCAGCCACCGAATCGAAGGCAAGGCGAACCTTGCCTTCGTGGTCGTCTGGTTTTCGGTCATCGTGCTGGTCGTTTTGCTGTTGGTGCTCGCCATGATCGACTGGGTGGCGACGTTCCGTTTCGCGAGACGGGCCCGAAGGCGGATGCTTCGCGAGCGGGTTCACCTTCTTCGTGAGACCCTTTCCAAGTCCGTGAAGCCCTCGACCGGCGACGATCCGCCCAAACCAACCGCCACGTGAGGCGACCCATTCGATGCCCGCGACTCACTTGCTCTTACTCCGAGGCGTGAACGTCGGCGGCAAGCACAAGCTCCCGATGAAGGACCTCGCCTCCCTCGTCGCCGAGCAAGGCTGCTCGGACGTGAAAACCTACATCCAGAGTGGCAACGTGATCGCGACGGTCCCGCCCAAGCTCGCCGGGCGACTGCCAGGCCTGGTCGCCAAGGCGATCCAGGCACGCTTTGGTTTCGAGGTCCCCGTGGTCATGCGCTCGCTTCGGGAAATCGAGCAGGTCGTCGCTCGGAATCCGTTCCTCGCGGACGGGAAGCCCCCGGAAGCCCTTTTCGTCCTCTTCCTCCGCGACCTTCCCGATTCCGCTCGGGTTTCCTTGCTTGATCCCAACCGCTCCCCGGGCGATGAATTCCAGGTCCGAGGCCGGGACGTCTATTTATGGCTTGCGACCGGGGCGGCCGAGACCAAGCTCACGAACGCTTATTTTGACTCAAAACTTGCCACGGTCAGTACGAGCCGGAACTGGCGGACGGTCACGACCCTCCTGTCGATGATGAAATCGTAAGGTCACGGCGGGTGTCGGTGATTCAACGCGTGACGCTTGGAGTTATGATCGAGGTGTGAAGTATTCGTTGACTCGATGATGAAATCGTTATAGTATTAGTAGAGTTGATCCAGGATGGAGTTTGAGAAGCTCGATCCAGACGATTAGGGACGCTCTCTTCCGCCTCGTTCGGAGGCGTTGGTTTTGGCCACGGTCGAGCAACGCGGTTCGATCCGAGACACTCCGCCCATCCTTCGCGACACTCCTTGTGATCACGTCCTTGGCGGTTCGACCTGGGAGAATACTGTCCATGCGTTTAACATCAAGGCGTCCGTGGGTCCTGGGGTTGTGTACCGGGCTGGTTGCGATGGTGGGTTCGTCGTTGAGTCGAGGTGGCGAGCCCGACCCAAAGTCGTACTGGGACGTGGCGGATATTCGGCCAGGGATGAAGGGGGTTGGCCGGACGGTGATGGTGGGGACCAAGCTTGAGGAGTTCAAGGCCGAAGTGCTGGGGGTGATGCGGGACGTGAGCCCTGGCCGGGACATGGTTTTGTGCCGGTTGACGGGGTGCGACCTGGAGCATGCGGGGATTATTCAGGGGATGAGCGGCAGCCCGATCGTGATCGAGGGGAAGCTGCTCGGGGCGGTGGCGTTCGCCTGGGAGTTCGCGAAGGACCCGATCGCGGGCGTGACTCCGTTTTCGCAGATGATTAAGTATGTGAGGTCGAATGATCGGCGGATCGCGGCGGAATCGCATGATCGGGAGAAGTCGGGCCGGACCGAGACGGGGTTTTCGAGCGCTTCGTTGTTGATCGACGGCGATTTTGGGCTGGGTGGTCACGAAACGCGGCCGATGCCGGTGGCGATGGCCGCGGCGGGCGCGGGCATGACTTCGATCATGACGCCGCTGTCGGCGAGCGGGTTTTCGCCGCGATCTATGGCGATGTTGTCGAGTCGCCTGGCCCCGCTGGGGATGTCGCTGGGCTCGGGTGGGAGCGCTCCGGAACGGATCGTTCGCGAGGAGGGGGACAAGCCGCTCGTGCCGGGATCGCCGTTGTCGATCGCGATGGTGATGGGGGATTTCGATCTTTCAGGGATTGGCACGGTCACCCATGTCGAGGGGGATCGGGTTTATGGATTTGGCCATCCGATGCTCGGTCTGGGCGCGTGCGAGCTGCCGATGATGACGGGCTATATTCACACGGTCTATCCTCGGGCCAGCGTGAGCATGAAGATGGGCTCGCCCCTCAAGATCGTCGGGGTGATCGATACCGATGTCAGCACCAGCGTCTCGGGACGGATCGGCCCCATGCCCGACTTGCTGCCGCTCTCGGTTCGGGTGAAGACCGGCCGGTTCGCCGAGTCGCGGACGTACAAGGTCAGGATGGTCCGCGAGCCGACCTTGCTGCCGACGCTCGTCCTTTCGGTGTTGACCAACGCGATCGATACCGAAGGGAATCTTCCCGAGGAGCTCACCGCCCGCTTGAGCGCGACGATCAAGCTCAAGGGCATGGCCCCGATCACTCTCTCCGACGAGCTCTCGGGCGCGCGATACACCGGAATGATGGGGGCCTCCGCGCTTTTTGGCCCGGTGGCCTCGATCGTGGGGATCTTGACGCGGAATCCGATGGCATCGGTACGGATTGAATCGATCGATTGCGATGTCTCGATCGAGCCTGGTCGGCGGGTCGCCCAGATCGAGTCCGCTCGGTTGATCTCGGACACGATCGAGCCTGGGGGGAGGTTGCGGGCGGTTTTGACGCTTAAGCCCTTCAAGGGTGAACGTTTTACCATCGAGACGTCGGCCGCCGTCCCCACGACCTTTCCGGAGGGACCGAGCGAGGTCGTGTTTTGCGACATGGCCAACAGCGTCCGCCGCGCGTTTCGCAATGATCCGACCCTGCTTGAGCCCCACGACCTGGAGGCGATCCTGCGGGCGATCCGGGTCCAGATCGAGCCGAAACGCACGAATCTCTATGTCCACATTCCGTCGCCAGAGCGGGCGGTTTCGGTGCGGGGGCTGGCGCTGCCCAATCTGCCGGGGAGCGCTCGGGCGGTCTTCGCGTCGAAGCGTGAGACGGGAATCACGCCCTTGCGGAGCGATCTGGTCTCGTCGGCCGCGACCGATTGGGTGGTCGAGGGCTCGCTGGCCCTGAAGTTTACGGTGGCGAAGGACCCTGGTCTCTCGTTATCGTTGCCAGGGAAGTGAGCGGCCGCGGCCGTTCTCGAAACCAATCCTCTCTCGAGACGCACCATGACCAACCGACCCCGCGCGCCCAGGGCTCAAGCGCGATCGCTTGTCGACTTGAGTAGGCCACTGGCCCTGCTGGCCGTGGTGATCGCGGGCGTGAGCTGGGCCAAGGTCGAGACCTGGCGACAGGACGGCCCGACCGGGTTCGCCAAGGCCAAGCGCGACGGGGTCGTCATCTCCGAGGACGGCCGAGCGCGGTTGGGTCGATCCGTCGAGTCCACGGGGGCGATTTCCTGCGAGCGAGTGTGGGACCTCGCCCGAACCGAGTCCGGAGCGATCTTCGCCGCGACTGGCGATCAGGGGAAGGTGTTTCGGCTCGACGCCAAGCCTGGCTCGAAATGGGAGCTCGCGCGTGAGACCAAGGACTCCCAGGTCCTCTCGCTCGTGTCGACCGCCGATGGGAAGGTCGTGGCGGGGACTGGGCCTGGCGGGTTGGTGTTTGACGCGACCGATCCCCAGCAAGCCGGCGTTCGCGTGGGGCCGCTGGTTCAGTATGTGTGGGATCTCGCCGTTGATCGGCAAGGAGACATCTACGCGGCGACGGGCCCTGGGGGCGAGCTCTGGCGGCGGGCGAAATCGACGGGGCGGTGGTCGCTGGTGTTTGATTCCAAGCTGAGCCATCTGCTGTGTGTGGCCATCGGCAAGGAC
>JAKBAP010000371.1 GCA_021808995.1 Planctomycetota bacterium
GGTATGGACTTACCACGTCCGAGATTCGATTCGAAAAACCGCGCGAGTCCAATCGCCGGGGCCGTCCACCAGGGGGGGATCAGGGCGAACAGCACGTGCGCGGCGATCGGCGCGGCGAGGGCGAGGGCCAGGAACGCCCGGCGACTCCGATACAGAACCCCCCAGGCGAGAAACGGCAGAGGCAGGAACCACCCCGTCAGCTTGGTCGCGGCCGCGCAGCCGAGGATAACGCCCATGAGGATCGCCCAAGGCCAGAGCCTGCCAGGACGCGCCTGCTCGGCCGGGATCACGCCGCGGGCAAACACAATCACGGCGAGTGCCCAGAGTGACGTGAGCACCCCGTCGTAAGCGGCATAATGGCCATGCCCGAAGAGGTTCGGCTGGAGCACCCACGAGCTGACGGCAAGCGCCGACGGCCAGGGGCCATAGCGCGCGAGGAAAAAGCCGGCGAGGACCCCCGCGGTCAGGCTAAAGAGCAGGATCGGACCCAGCCGCGCCCTGGCCAGGTCGGGCCAACTGGGGGCGATCACATCCCCCACGAGCCCCAGGATCGCGTAGAACGGCGGGTGGCCGTGAGGTTCTTCACGCGCGAAGGGCCAGAAGTAACCGACCACGTCGGGATCGAACAAAAGCGACTCCCGCGACATCAGTCGTTCAGGAATCGGGGCTTTGAGACCGTCGGACTGAACCAGCTCGAGCGCGGGGGGCTCCCATTTCAGGGCCGAGGGATCAGGCACCGAGAGCAAACGCAACCACGCACGCAACCGGGCCTCGCGGCCCAGGGTATAGCCCTCGTCCCAGCCGATGGCCAGGGACGGCTCGGTGGCGAGCATCAGGGCGGCCGTCGCCAGGGCGACGGCCAGCCCAACGAGCCCGTGTTTCGCCCTGGCGATCTTCATGGCGAAGTCTCGGGCGGGCGACGGGGGCTTCCTGGGCCTGGGCCCATCAGACGGGGGCGGCCGCGTAGCGCGATTCGGCCCGGCTCAGGCGGCCGGTGGGTTCGTGAACCCGGATCAGGGCCGACTCCTTGCATTCCGGGAACGCGGGGCAGCGCACGCATTCGCTCCAGATGCCCTGGGGGAGTTCGCTCTTGTCGATTGGGTGATATCCGCACCGGGTGAAAAACTGGACCGAGTTGGTCAGGGCGAAGACGGACGTGACGTCGAGCTGACGTGCCCGATCCCAGCACCAATCGACGAGCCCACGCCCGAGCCCATGTCCCTGCAACGGTTCGGCGACGGCCAGACAACGAATCTCCGACAGGTCTTCCCAGAAGACATGCAGGGCCGCGCAGCCGACCACGTGATTGTCGTCGTCGACGGCCACGCAGAATTCTTGGATCGATTCGTAAAGCTCCGCCATGGTCCGCCGGATCATGAGCTTGTTTTCGGCGAATGTGCCGACCAGTTCGTGAATTCCGGGGACATCGCTGACACGCGCGGGGCGAATGTTCAATCGAGGGACCTCCAGGGTCGGCGCGGGGGCCGAACGAGAACGAGCCGTGAATGGACCGAAAATCTCGCGAATCGCCGCCTTGGAAACAGGCCTGCGAGATGCACGGATACAATTCTAGGAAACTCGGTCGGAGAATCAAGACAAACCGTCGGGTGCCGGGGTGGGCTGGTCGGTATCCGAGGTCGTGACCACCCGCTCGATTTCCGCCAGGATGGCGGCGACGGAGTCGGGATCGGCGAGCCGCGATTCGAGCATTCCCACCGCCACGCCGTCGGGGAGGCACTCCCGGAATTTCACCCCCCTGATCGCCTTTCCGTCATTGCCCCGAGGAGAACGGGTTGATGGAGCGGGCGAACCGGACGCCGCGGGAGAGCCTTGAGGGTGAGGCGCCGACGAACCTCTTGGAGGCGGAATCGTTGAGGAAGCGGATCGTGCGGCGTTACAACGAGGCGCGGCTTCATAGCGCGCTGGGGTATCCGCCGCCGCGTGAGTTCTCTCGAGGCGAGCCGTCGCGTCGGTTCGAGGAACGGCGCGTCAAGCTGTACCAGGCCCGTCATCGCCGACGGGAGCGACACCCACAATTGCGTCGAGGAACCTTGCCACTCGAAGGAGGGGGAGGCTGTGACTTCACGCGCAGGACCGTTTGTGCCACTTCGATTGAAACACTACATATTTCGCCATAAGTGTACCGGTGAACGGCTACGAAAAACACCAGACCCATGTCGGCGGACTGACCGTTGATCTCGTACGCAAGGCCATCAAACCGGGGACCAGCGCAGGGAAACGCGAGCAAATCCTGCACGGCTGGTATCGCGCTCAACGGAAAATCCTGCTCCCGCCACTCCTGGAGCAGTGGCAGCCGATCCTGGGCGTCCAGGTCGCCGACTGGGGCATCAAGAAGATGAAAACCAAGTGGGGAAGCTGCAACGCAGGAGCGCGCCGCATCTGGTTCAATCTCGAACTGACCAAGAAACCGGCACGGTGCCTGGAATACATCGCCGTCCACGAGATGGTTCATCCGCTGGAGCGGAATCACAACGATCGATTCACCGCGCTCATGGACAAGATCCTGCCATGGACGAGGCCGTGATCGCGGGATGACATGCCGGGCGTCCGTGAGTGCGAAGACCGCGAAGATCAGCGCGCGGACGCCTTGGGCACATCTCTGACTGTGTGCGGTCTACCCCATGCGGGCGCGGGAAGCACCCCGGCAGGGGGAGCTTATTGGCGGGCGGGCGCGCCGCTCGTGTCGGCGGCGATTTCGGCGGGGGGGGGTTGGTCGGCCTGCGACTCACGCAGGCGGGGCTTGAGCACCCGGTTTTCATAGTACGACATCATGTGGCGATAGTCGGGCCCGTGCGTGACCTTGACCAGGCCCACCGAGCGCTCGATCTCGTCGGCCGCCTTGGCCAGCGTCCAGCCGCAATACTTGGTTCGATAGGCGATCTGGGTCATAGATGCACGATTGAGCCCATGATGGCAATGGAAATAGATCGGGTAATTGGCGGGGTCGGCGAGGACCGCGGCGGCCTTATCGAGCTGGTCCGAGATCGCCTCCTCGGCGCTTCCCTTGGCGTCGACGCGGTTATCGACGATGGGGATGTGGATCCATTTGACCCCGAGCTCGTCGGCCAGGCGTTTTTCCTGGATCGCCAGGTGGTGATCGGAGGGGTGGGCGAGGGCCAGGATCGTGCGGATTTTGCGATCATGGATGATCGAGCGCATGGGCCAGGGTTTTTGCCAGGCTCCGCGATAGATTTTTCCGGGTTCGACGACGACGAATTCCTTGGGAAAGACATAGTCGTGCCCGTGCCGCCAGAGCTGCTCGAGGGCGAAACCGCCAGTTCCAGCGGCCAGGGTGCCGCGAATCCATTTGCGTCGATTGGTCATCGCCGGTGACTCCATTCCCGGGAACATTGCTCGGGGCCTCGCGAACGCCTGGGGCTTTCGCTGAGGTTTAGATAGCAAGAGAGCGTCCCTGGGGCAAGGCCGATCGCTCGCTGGAGGCGATCCGCGATCTGGCGATCTGGGGGAACTCGCGTCCACGCACTTGATGTTGATCGCTACAATCTTGTTAGATGGCGAATCCGCCGGCTGTCATGGCAGGAGGCGCATGGCGATCGAACCCTCGACGGAGCACGCGTAACGATGCGGAAAGACACGATCGAGGATCTCGCGCCGGCCCGGAGCTGGGACGCCGTCGCCTCGAGCAGGCTGGAGCGCGCGCCCTCGTCGATCTCAAAGGTCGTCGGCATCTATCAGATGGCGCTTCGCCGCGCCCTCGAGCATTTCTTTCCCGACGCCCGGCTCGAGGTCCTGGGCGACCGCAGCATCATCGACTGGGACGGCTCGTCGGACGAGACCTATTATCGGCTCCGAGCCGATTCCGAAGGGGTCGGGGTCGAGATCGAGTGGCTCGGCACCCATCTCTCGTTCCAGCCGGGAATCCCCGCCCCGTTGCTCGCCAGCGAGCGGAGAATGATCGAGGTCATCGTCGCGGCGATCGACCTGCGGTTTCGCGGGCTCTTCAATCAAGAGATCACCCATCGATTCGACCGCTTTCATTATCTGACCGAAGACCTGATCATCGCCGACTTTCTGGACATGGTCGATCCCTACCGCCTGCCGGCCGCGCTCGAGGCCGTTCGGGTGGCCGCGCTTTCCACCTATGAAAACCGCCGGGTCTCGACCGGCGCGATCCTGCTCGGCACCGAGGAAGACGCCGGCGGCGTCGGGCCCCGCAATCACGAGGGAGCGCCGATGTTCAACGCGCGGCTCACCGCCATCAAGGGCTTTCATAAGCTCTGCGACGGCGTCCGAACCCTCTTCCTGGTCGACCGCCAGGGTGAGCTCATGCGGGTGGTCGACGTCGGGCGCTGGGCCGACCTGGTCCAGGGCTCCGAGGGGCTCGCCCACCCCTGCCCTAGGCTCTACGCCAGCCACGCCAAGGCGACCCGATCGGGGGGCCATGTCGCCGTCGTCCTCACCCCGTCCCAGGAAATCAAGATCTTCGCTCGCGGCGCCATGATGTTTAGCTTTAGCAACGCGCGATGGCGGCTGCTCGATATCCCCAGCAAATTCGCCGTCTGGCGCGAGGCCGTCGGCTGCGCGGGCCTGACCTGCCTGGCCGAATCGCTGTTTCAGGTCGCCCTCAATCTCGCGGAGGCGCGGGTGGGGGCCCTGTTCGTGGTGGTACGCGACCCGGTCCATTCGGTCCCCCAGCTCGTCTCGCTTCCCGATCAGATCGCCGCCGAGATCGCCGCCGACGATCCCGAGGATCCCGAGAATCTCTCGCCCCGCCTGGCCAAGCGAACCCTGCACCACGTGGTTCGTGGACGAACGATCGGCGACCTCGACCCCTCGGTCCTGGAATCGATCGCCAGCCTCGACGGCGCGGTCGTGGTCGACCAGGATGGGCGGCTCTTGACCTTCGCCGCGATCCTGCGAATCGCGCCTGAGATCCTCGACCTGGGCCGGGCCGTTCAGGGAGCGCGTACCCTGGCCGGGCTCGCCGCCTCGCTCCATGGCCCGGTCCTCAAGGTCAGCGAGGACGGCTATCTCACCATGTTTCTCAAGGGCCGCCGAGTCTGGGAGCTCTAGGCCACCCCAGCGCGGAAATCCTGGCCATTCAAAAACCGCGCGGCCCGGTCGTGTTCGCGCCCGCCCTGGTTCCTCCAGCCGATTCCAACAATTTCGGTGGATTCCAGGAAAAGATTGAAACGCGCTCGCCCGCGCGTGATGATCGAGGTTCGTGCGACGATCATCCGTCATCAAGACGCGCAAGCATGTCTCG